>NZ_JBMIRS010000265.1:0-37041 GCF_049198005.1 Paracidovorax sp. MALMAid1276
CCAGCTCGTCGCCTCGGTCCTGTCCAAGAAGGCCGCCGCGGGCTCGACCCATGTGCTGATCGACCTGCCCGTGGGTGCCACCGCCAAAGTGCGCAGCGCGCAGGCCGCGGCGGCGCTCGGTCGGCGCCTGCAGGAGGTGGGCAGCGCCATCGGCCTGCACGTGGCCTTGCGCGTCACCGATGGTGAGCAGCCGGTCGGCCGCGGGATCGGCCCGGCACTGGAGGCCCGCGACGTGCTGGCCGTCCTGCAAGGGACGCCCGAGGCCCCGGCCGACCTGCGGGAGCGAGCGTTGCGGCTGGCGGCGGACATCCTCGAAATGGGCGGTGCAGCGCCCGCCGGCGGCGGCCTGACGCTCGCCACGCAGGTGCTGGCCGACGGCCGCGCCTGGGCCACGTTCGAGGCGATCTGCGCTGAGCAGGGCGGCCTGCGCAGCATCCCGGTGGCAACGCATCGGCACACCGTCGCATCGCCGTCCACGGGACGGGTCTCCCGAATCGACAACCGGCTGCTCGCGCGGGCGGCCAAGCTCGCCGGAGCACCGACCGCCGCTGCCGCCGGCATCGACGTGCATGCGCGCCTGGGCGACCAGGTCGAAGCGGGACAGCCGCTCTTCACGCTGCACGCCCAGGCGCCGGGCGAGCTGGCCTATGCGCTGCAGTTCGTCCGCTCGCGCCCACCGATCTTCCAGATTTCGGAGAACCTATGAAACCTCTCGTTTTTCACCTGCCGGGCGACGAAGACTTCGCCGATGGACTGATCCGGGCGTTGGGCGCGCAGCGGGCTGCCCTGCAACTGCACCGGTTCCCGGACGGCGAGTCGCTGGTGCGGCTGGACGCCGACGTCACCGGCCGCACCGTCGTGATCGTGGCCAGCCTGGCACAGCCGGACGCCAAGGCGCTGCCCTTGTTGTTCGCCGCGGACGCAGCGCGCGACCTCGGCGCCACCCGCGTGTTGCTGGCTGCCCCGTACCTGGCGTACCTGCGTCAGGACCGGCGCTTCAACACGGGCGAAGCCATCACGTCCCGCACGTTCGCTGCGCTGGTGTCGACGGTGTTCGACGGTGTCGTCACCGTCGATCCCCATCTGCACCGCTACCGCTCGCTCGGCGAGGTCTACCGGGTGCCGACCCGTGTGGTCCAGTCCGCGCCCGCCATCGCGGCCTGGGTCGCAGCCCATGTGGACCGTCCCGTGTTGATCGGACCCGATGCGGAAAGCGAGCAATGGGTCCAGGAAGTCGCGCGCTTGGCTGGCGCGCCGTTCACGGTGTTGCAGAAGATCCGCCGGGGCGACAAGGACGTGGAGGTCAGCCTTCCCGACACCGCGGCCCTGGCAGACCGCCAGCCCGTGCTCATCGATGACATCGTGTCCAGCGCGCGCACGATGATCCAGGCAATCGCCAGTGTGCGCAGCGTGGGATTGCCGCCACCGGTGTGCATCGGGGTGCACGCCCTGTTCGCCGCCGACGCGTACCACGCACTTCTTGCGGCAGGGCCCCAGCGGGTGGTGACCTGCGACACCGTGCCGCATGTCTCCAACGGCATCAGCGTGGTGGCACCGCTGGCGACAGCGGTGCAGGAACTGATGGAAGCCGGCGCGCCATGAGCCGCTGCGCCGCGCTCGCCATGACGCTCACGATCGAGGGGAGATGACTGCCCATGTGCTTTTCCGCACCCGCCAGTTTCACGGCCGCAGCGGTTCTGCTGGGCCTGGGGACCGTCACCATGCGCCGGGCCCGCTCACGGCGCGAACTGCCGTATGCCGCCATCCCGCTGCTGTTCGGGGTCCAGCAACTGCTCGAAGGCATGCTGTGGCTGACGTTCCCCGACCGCGCGCCCTTGCTGAACGTGGCGCTGACGCATCTCTACTCGTTCTTCTCGCACGTCCTGTGGCCGATCTACGTCCCGCTGGCTGCGCTGGCGCTGGAGAGCGTCCGTTGGCGCCGTCGGGTTCTGGTGGCCATTGCAGTCGCGGGCGCGCTCGTCGGTCTGTACCTGCTGGCGATGCTGGTGAAGCTGCCCATCACGGCCCGCGTGGTCGGCCAGCACATCCTCTACGACTCGCCGCACTTCTACGTGATGACCACGATGGCCCTGTATCTGATCGGCACCTGCGCAAGCCTGATGGTTTCTAGCCACCGGCGCGTGGCGGCTTTTGGGGTGGCCGCCTTTGTCTCCGCAATCGCCGCCTACATGTTCTATGCAACCTGGTTCATCTCGGTGTGGTGCTTCTTTGCCGCTGTGCTCAGCTTCATCGTGCTGTGGCAGTTCCGAGAGCCCCGAGCGAGGCTGGCCGTGCCATGACGAATCCTCCGGCCAGATTCAAGCCCGCACTGGCCTACGCGGACTGCGGCCCCACGCAGGGCCCGATGCGCCGCGCGGCGTTCTTCACGGTTCAGTTGCTCGACGGATTCGAGACCATGCGCGATGCGGTCGCCGGCCGGCTGCCGACGGTATTCGCGCAAGCGGGACTCGCGCAAGGCACCAAGATCGGGCACTTCATCGCCGCGTTCTGCATCCTGTCCCTGCACCGGGTAATCGAGGAGGGCTCATGACCGCACAAAACCGTCTGTCCGTTCTGTTCTCCGACATCGCACCGGCGGACCAGGCCGCGCTGCAGCAACGGCTTCCGACCCACTGGCACGCGCATTTCGTCCAGAACGAACGCCTGGTGGTATCCGATGTCGGCGATGAAGACACCGAGGTGCTGTGCGTCTTCGTGCGCACGCGCGTTGACGAATCGGTGCTCCGGTTGCGGCCGCGCGTGCGGCTCGTGGCAACGCGCTCCGCGGGCTTCGATCACATCGACCTGCAGGCTTGCCGCCGACGCGGCATTGCCGTGTGCCACGTGCCGGACTATGGGTCCGCCAGCGTCGCCGAACATGCCTTCGCCCTGCTGCTGGGCGTGGCTCGCCATCTGACACAAGCCCACGAGCGGGCGCGCCAAGGTTCGTTCGCTTACCGCGGCCTCACCGGCTTCGAGCTGGAAGGCAAGACGCTGGGCATCGTCGGGCTGGGCCGGATCGGGCGCCACGTGGCCCGTATCGCCCTGGGCTTCGGCATGGAAGTTCTCGCGTACGACCCGGCCCTCGCCCAATCGCTCGACATCACGGCAGCACCCATCGCCGGCGTCCGCGTGGTGACGTGGGAGCAGATCCTGCAAAGCAGCGATGTTCTGAGCCTTCATGTTCCGGCCACGCAGGCCACGCACCACCTTCTCGATGGCCAGGCCTTCGCGCGCATGAAACCGGGCATGGTACTGATCAACACGGCACGGGGTGCGCTCATCGACGAGGCCGCCCTGCTGCACGCACTGGAGGCAGGTACCGTCGCCGCAGCAGGTCTGGACGTGCTGGAACAGGAAGGGGATCTGTCTCCCGAAGTGCCCACGGGCTGCGGCGGACTGGGTTGCGATACCGGCTGGTCGGCATCCAGCCCACTGCTGACGCATCCGCGTGTGCTCGTGACACCGCATGTCGGGTTCAATACGTCGGAGGCGATCGCGCGCATCCTCGACGAGACCATCTCGAACATCGCAGCCTGGCATGCGGGCCGCCTGCGCAACAGGTTGGATGAGCCATGACGCGACCGAACCGCCCCGTTTCCACCGTGCGTCTTGCGGGCCGCCCAACGCAACGCTCGGCGCTGCGCCGGGCCACGCAGATCGCTATGGCCCTGAGCGGGTTCCTGCTCTGGGTGGCCTGGCACCGGGGCCTGATGCGCTGCGATACCCACCGGGCGGCCGACCGCTTCGCCGAAGTGCTGCAGCGATTGGGCACGACCTTCGTGAAGCTGGGCCAGCATCTCAGCCTGCGGGCCGACATTCTGGCGCCCGATGCGCAAGAGGCTCTGGCCAGCCTGCAGGCCAATGTGGCGCCGTTTCCTCCCGAGCAGGCGGTCCAGGAGGTCGAGGCGGCGCTCGGCCGCCCATGGCAGCAGGTCTTCGCACGCTTCGACATGCACGCGCTCGCCGCGGCCTCGATCGCCCAGATTCATCGTGCAGCCCTGCCGGACGGGACGGAAGTGGTGGTGAAGATCCGCCGCCCTGGCGCGGCCGAGCAGGCCGAGACCGACATGCGCATCCTGCGCCGCATCGTCCTGGTCATGCAGGGGCTCGTGCCCTCGCTGCGTCGCTGGGGGCTGGCAGCCATCGTGGACGAGGTTGCGGCCAACTTCCGCTACGAGATGGATTTGTCGCGCGAGGCAGCTTCCGTGCGACGTTTCGCCGACGCCTGGCGCGGCTCTGCCGACATCGTGATCCCCGACGTGGTGGACGGCCTGTGCACGCCGACCGTCATGGTCCAGCAGTTCAGCCACGGAGCTCACCTGCACGGTCTGCCTTCGCCCACCGCGGTGGCGGCCGCGGGCAAACTCGTGGACAGCTACGTCGCCCAGATCTTCCGCGATGGCTTCTTCCACGGCGACCCCCATCCCGGCAACGTCTTCGTGATGGACGATGGCCGCATCTGCCTGCACGACTTCGGCATCGTGGGCCGGGTCGACGGCAACATGCGGCGGGCGCTGGTGGCGTTCGCCCTGGCCTTCGTCGAGCAGGATGCCGAATGGGTGGTCGATGCCTGGCTCGACCTGGGCCTGCTCGGCGACGGCACCGATCGGGCCGTGTTCGTGCCTGTCGTGCGTGCCCTGGTCGCAGACTGCGCACAGAGGCCGCTGAAGGACTGGTCGCTCTCAGGTGCTCTCGCGCAGCTCGTGGCGGCGGGCCGGACCCAGGAAGTCCGGCTGCCCAGGGACCTCCTCGTGCTCACGCGTGCCCTGTTGTTGCTCGAAGGGACGGTGCGCCTGCTGGCACCCGAGTTTTCCATCATCGAAGCCATCTCTCGCCACACGACCACGGGCGTCTTCGACGAGCCCAAGTCTGCGGCATCGCAGCGTCTGCCATATGAACTGGGAAACGCGGCCCACGCCCTGCCCTCCCTGATGGCGCGGCGTCTGCACAGCGTCTTGCGGCAGGGTGACCTGCTGCAACTGTCGATCAAGCCGGATGCCAGGATGCTGAGCGGGATCGACCGCCTCGGCCGTCGCGTCGCGCTGGCGCTCGTGACGCTCGGCCTGTACATCGCATCGAGCTTGTTGATGCAGCACGGCGTGGGCCCGCGCTGGGGCGACATGCCGGTACTCGCGCTGCTGGGCTATGCGCTGGCGATCCGGTTCACGTTTTCCATCGCGCGCAGCCGCGGCTGAGGCGCCTCATCAAGCAAGGAGTCAGGCATGAACAAGGTCAGAGTGGCGGTGAACGGATACGGTGTGATCGGCAAGCGGGTGGCGGATGCGGTCGCACTCCAGGAGGACATGGCGCTAGCCGGCGTCGCGGATGTGGTGCACGACTATCGCCTGCAGGTGGCCGCGCAGCGCGCTTTCCCGATTTACGCGGCGACCGCTGAAGCCGCACAATCGATGCGTGCTGCGGGGCTTCCTGTCGCGGGCGATCTGGCCGACCTGCTCGCCAACGCGGACGTCGTGGTCGATTGCACACCCAAGAAAGTCGCCGCGGTCAACAAGAGGGCGTACGACGCTGCCGGTGTGAAGTCCATCTTCCATGGCGGCGAGTCCCACGCGTTGACCGGTCATTCGTTCGTCGCGCAGGAGAACTACGCAACCGCGATCGGCCGCACCTCCACCCGGGTGGTGTCCTGCAACACGACGTCGATCGTGCGCACCCTGGGGGCGCTTCGGACAGCGGGCCTGCTCAAGCGAGCCCGCGGGACGCTGATCCGCCGGGCTTCCGACCCGTGGGAGGCGCATGCGGAGGGCATCATCAACACGCTCGTGCCGGAGAAGACGATCCCCAGCCATCAGGGACCGGACGCGCGCACTGTGATCCCGGACCTGGACGTCGTCACGATCGCGGTCAAGGCGCCGCACAACAGCAGCCACCTGCACACCTGGTGGGTCGAACTGACGAGGCCGGCCACGCGCGACGAGGTGCTGGCTGCCTTTCGCGCTGCGCCACGGATCGCGTTCGTGCGATCCTCGGATGGTCTCGTGGCCCTCAACAGCACGGTGGAACTGATGGCCGATCTCGGCCGCCCGCGCGGCGACCTGTGGGAGGTCGCGTTGTGGGAGGACGTGCTTTCGGTCGATGGCGATCAGGCGTACTACACCTACCAGGTCTTCAACCAAGCGATCGTGATTCCCGAAACCATCGATGCCATTCGCGCCTTGAGCGGCATCGAGACCGATCCCCAGGTGTCGATGGCGCGCACCGATGCTTCGCTGGGACTGCAGCGTGATTTCATCCGCGACCGCGTCCAGGTTCGACGATGAGTGAATTCGATGATCCCGCGCTGGTCGGGCTCGGGCTGGCCCTCGCTTCGGGACTTCTGATCGGCCTGGAACGGGGATGGCAGCAACGCGAGCGGCCCGAGGGACATCGCGTCGCGGGCGTTCGCACCTTTGCGCTGATCGGCCTGCTCGGCGGCCTTGGCGGGCTGCTGGCCCAGCGCTGGGGAGCCGGCATGCTCATCGCGCTGCTCGTACTCGTCGGGGTGTATCTGGTGGTGGGCTACCTGGTGACGGCGCATATGCATGCCGTGATGGGACTGACCACGTCCGTCGCCGCCCTGGCGACTTTCGCCATCGGGGCGCTGGCGACCAGTGGCGCTTGGCGCGTTTCGGCGGTCGCCGCCGTGGTCGTGCTGGCGCTGCTGCGTTTCAAGCAGCTCTTGCACGCCGGCGTCGGCAAGCTGTCCGAGGCGGAGATCAGCAGCGGCACGCAGTTGCTGTTGATCAGCGTGGTCGTGCTGCCGGTGCTCCCTGACCGTGGCTTTGGCCCCTATGAGGCGCTGAATCCCTATCGCCTGTGGTGGGCCGTTGTCCTGCTGGCTGTGCTGTCGTTCACTGGGTTCGTCCTGATGCGCTCGCTCGGCAGGAAGCGAGGGCTAGTATTCACAGCGCTGCTCGGGGGAATCGTGTCGAGCACCGCCACCACGGCCACGTTGGCTCGGTGGGCCGGGCAGACGCCAGGGTGGCGTCCACTGGCAGCGGCGGGTGCGGCGCTCGCGTGCGCAGCCATGTTTGCCCGCATGGCGGCCCTCGTCGCCATCGCGGCCCCCGGCATCGGCTGGGGCCCGGTGGTCATCTTTGTGGCCATGGCCGCAGTTGGCGGTGTTGTGGGGACGTTCCTGGCGGCGCGGTCGTCAGCCGAAGACTTGCCCGAACTGCAACTTGGAAACCCGTTGCAACTGCGCTCCGCGCTACAGTTCGCGGCGTTCTTGGCCACGGTGATGCTGGCAGGCCGCTTTCTTGCCGATCGCTTCGGGGATGCCGGAGTCATGCTCACCGCCGCCGCCTCGGGTCTTGTGGACGTCGATGCGATCACGCTCTCGATTGGCCGTCTGGTAGACGAAGGCGCCGTCACCGCCGCATCGGCCACCCTGGCGTTGTTCATCGCGGCGTCCGTCAATCAAGCCACCAAACTTGTCCTGTTAACGTCGTTGGACGGGAAATCGCTTGCGTGGAGAGTGTTCCCGTCGTATGCGGCAATGGCTGCGGTTGGCTTCGCAGTCGCCTTGGCCCTGACCTGACGGAATGCCAGGGGCAACGGGACAATGGCGGTCTTGCGACTCCAGCATGGGCCGCCGCGACATCCGACCACACCCATTCCACAAGACGGCGACCCGCGGCAGGGCGGTCTGTCGCTGCAGACCGCCGATAAATCCGGTCGCGCCATGTGACCGAAAGGGGTTCAAGCCGGGGCCATCACCACGCGCGGGTCGCCATGCCCCTGCACGGCCGCCAACTCCTCGACGCTCAGCAAGCTCACCGGATCGACACCGAGCCCTTGAGCCGCCTCGGCCGCCACGTGCGCCCAAGTGCAACGGTTCGCGAACAGCATGCCGGCCACATCGAGCGTCCCGCCGCGCGCCTGGTAGCCCAAGGCACGGGTCTGCCGCGCCCCTGTATCGATCCGGCGCATCAGGCCCAGCGTCGGCTCGGGTCGCATGTGCGACACGATGACGCGCACGGCGGCAGTCTCCGGGAACAGGCCGCGCAAGGTCTGGTCGCCGGCCACAAAGTCCTGCTCGCGTTCGTCGCGGGGTGCTCTGAAGCGGCCCGGCTCGATGACGCAGGTCACTGCGGTCCGATGTCCAGCGGCTTCGAGGCGCCGCGCCGCAAGCAGGGCCTGCTGCAGCTGGTATGCGCCGATGGCAACCAGCAACACGTCGGGGGCGTCGCAGGGCTTCACCACCCAACCACCCTGATCGACCAAGCGTTCGGCCTGCTCGGCACTCAACTGGCTGGCGACGGCCCGCTTGGGAACGACCAATGTCCAGAACTGGCCGTGCGAGGCGTAGGCCGCGCGCAGCGCCGCAACGGCACTGTTGGCATCGACCGGGAACAACACGCGCGAGGTGTCGGACATTTCGCCCAACAGCGCTTCGGCCAGCGTCGGATCCTGGTGCGACTGCTCGTTCTTGCCGTTCTCCCAGGTGTGGGACGTCACAACCGTGACCACCGACAGCCATCCGGGTGGTGTGCCTGCCTGCGCCTGGTGTCGCGCGAACAGGATTTCCTGGCGCAGCGCGCCCAGCATCTTGACGGCAAATGCCTCGTAAGAGACGACCAAGTTGATGCCGCCCTTGTTGCCCAGCGCCGCGCTGACCACCGCTTCTTCGTTGAGCGCCGTGATCACGGCGCCATCGACGGCCTCCGCCAGGCCCGGTTCGGGCGTGAAGACGCGGTGTTTGAGCAGGTCCAATGTCTGGCCCATGCGGTTGCTGCGCAGCTCGTCGGGATTGCCTACCCGCGGACGCAGCTGTGGGTTGGCTTGGACGAGGGCCGCGAAGGCTCCGTCGAGTGCCGCCATTGGCGAGACCTCGCCCTGGCCCGCAACATGCCACTGCGGAACCGGAAGTCTGGGGGCCGCCACCTGGCGGTGCGCCAGGGCATGGTCCCGCTCCAGGGGACGATGCTGCACTTCGTGCCGGCGCAGTAGTGCGACCGCTTCGTCGAGTTCGTGCGACGGCACGAAGAGAGCGCGAGCACCCTCGTTGAACTGCTGAAGCGCTATCTGGTCGACCCGGGGGTTCCCCTCCAGCGGCAGGTTGTGCGCGGCATTGGTTCCAGCACCGGGGAAGCCGAATCCCTTGGGCGCTTCGGCGATGGTGTAGTGGAGGGGTACCGGGTACTGAACGGTGCCCTGCGAAACTCCAGCCGCGCAGGCCGACAACCGCTCCTCCATCGCGTGAACGGCCCAGGCGAACGCGGCGGGGTCGGTGCCGTCGATCTCCATCGGGTCGAAGCCGTTCAGCCGCAGATGCTGGTGGAACCATTCTCGGCCCCCCTGCTGCTGCATGGTGCTGCGCTGTTCGATGCGGCGACCGTTGAGGATCATGAACGGTGCCACGAAGCCGCTGTCTTCTGCCCGCCACCAGCGCGGCGCCCAGTCACTGCCACGCTGCTCCTCGAAAGCGCCGTCGCTGAGGAACACCACCAGCCGCTCGCCGGGCAAGGGCATGTGCACGTACTGCAGTTCGGCAAAGCCGAGATAGCCGCCCTCGGACAGACCGCCTGCCGTATTCGGGCCGACGTGCCTGCCCAGCGGCGAGGCGGGACGCCCCTGTGCGTCGATCGCGTAGCTATAGAAATCCCGGGCAAAGCGCGTGAGGCCGCTTTCGCTGCGGTCGTATCTCTCGGCGTGGCGCGGCGTCATGTTGCCCACCAGAAGGTTGCAGGCATCGATGCCCGCGACGCAATGGCCCTGGCCCATCAACCAGCCACGCGTCAACCCACTGAGCGCGTTCGCGGCCAGGTAGCCGACATAGGCCGGCACGATGTTCAGCGCCCCACCGGTATGCCCCTCCGGCGTCTCCTTGAAATCCTCGGCTCTCATCTCCCGGCCATCGGGATAGACCCGGTCGGCATAGGTCATGTGAACCGTCAACCACATGCCTGCCACGGCCAGGCGGTCCGCCGACCAGAGCGTGCGATACACCGCGGTTGTGTCGCTCGCCTTGCCTTCGGCAACCAGCACCTGTGCGAGATCGTGGACTCGCAGTTGCGTGAGATCGTTGTGGGTGATGGGGCCGTGGCCGCGCGCCCAGCGGGCGAACTCGGGATCAGACTCGCGGAACACGCGGACGCGCTCGGCGACCCAGGGAAGCTCGTGGTTCATGTGGAAAGTCCTTGAGAGCCGGCACGCAGGTAAGCGCGACGGCGAGATTGGGAAGGCTGGCGTCTGTGATCGTCTTTCGCGCGCCAGCGGCACGGCCATCTAGCGTTCATGGCTGTGTTATCCATAAAGATCAGAGCGGGTCAAGGGCACGGGCCAGCTTCCGCCGTCGCGTTTGGACGCGACGATCTGGTAGATCCCAGTCCCCCCGGCCTCGAATTCCAGTGCACACGCCGCCATGTACAAGCGCCAGATGCGGAAGGTCACCTCATCGACCTCCCGCAAGGCCTCCTCCCGGCGCGCTTCGAGCCGCTGGACCCAATGACGCAAGGTCAGCGCGTAGTGGGGTCGAAGACCTTCGACGTCATGGATCTCGAAGCCGGAGCGCTCCATCCCTAGCTGGATATTGCTGACGCAGTCCAATTCGCCGTCGGGGAAGACGTAGCGGTTGATGAACTCGGTCGCGACGGTTCGGTTCCAGCCCTCCTCGTCATGGGTGATCCCATGGTTGAGGAAGAGTCCTCCTGGCCGCAAAACCCGCTGGACCACCGCGTAGTAGGCCGGTAGGTTCGCGAGTCCCACGTGCTCGAACATGCCAATGCTTGACACCTTGTCGAAAACGGCCGTGCCTTCGAGGTCACGGTAGTCGCGCAGTTCAACGGTGACGAGATCCTGCAGGCCCTCCGAGCGGATGCGCTCGCGCGCGTATTCGAGTTGCTGTTGGCTGAGCGTGATGCCGTGCGCACGGACGCCATGTTCTCTTGCCGCCCAGCATACGAGCGCGCCCCAGCCGCAGCCGATGTCGAGCAGGCGTTCGCCTCGCTGCAGGCGCAGCTTGCGGCAGATGTGCTCCAGCTTGTTGCGCTGAGCCTGGTCCAGCGTGTCATCCGTCGCCTTGAAATAGCCACATGAGTAGACCCTCTCGGCATCGAGCCAGAGGCCATAGAACGCGTTGGACACATCGTAGTGAAAGGAGATCGCGGCCTGATCGGTTTGACGCGAATGGCGATGGGAGAAGCGACGTGCGACGCGCGAGGCCAGACTCCGCGAGGGCTTCAACCCGTCCTGGTCGGACACACGCAGCAGCAGTGCGTCGCGCAACAGGGCCAGTTTGTCGCGCCAAGAGAGCGAAAACCTCTCGAAATGCGCCTTGAGCCCGAGCGCGGTGTACAGGTCTCCCTCAATGTCGATGGTGCCGCGGAAATAGGCTTCCGCCAGCAGCAGCGGATCCGGGCGCAGGACCAAGCGACGCAGCAGACCCGGGTCACGGATGATCAGGGTGTATTCCGGGTGCGATTCGAGCTCGTGCAAGAGCATATCGCCCAGACGCAACGCCGGCGGGCGCTCGATGCCGGCCAGCAGCCGGCGCAAGATCCGTAGCGCGGCGGCATATCCGTCGGGCGATACGGTTCGATCCCGTGTCGTGAGGTGGCTCATTGGGGGCGCCTCGCTCGCTCGTGTGCAGCGGATGCTGCGAAGTGGATAGACGACTCATACTTGGCGCTGGCGTGATCGGCACGACCACAACCGCTGCACCGCATGTACGTAGAGCGTCGTGATGCCGAGGAATGTCGACGATGATCAGAGCGATTCATGCGCGTACACGACGGGACTTCGCGCGCACCGAATTGCGCTGAACGTCCGCATCCGCTCCTTCGATCAAACCGCAGACGGAATGGCCATCCGGGACGCCGTCCGGCAGCCGCTTCCAGTCGCGCTCTGCCTGCTGCATGCGGCGATGCAAATCTGTCGCCTCCTTCAGCCGCCGGGCCTGCTCGTCAAGCCGTTCGCTCAGCAGCGCCCGCGCGCGCGGACAAGGCGATGCACCGCGCTGGCTCATCTCGACAAACTCTGCAGCGTCCTTGAGCGTGAAGCCGAGGGCCAATGCATTGCGTATGAAACGAACCCGGGCGACGCTTCGATCCGAGAATGCGCGGTAGCCGTTCGTGCCCCGGCCATCGGGCACCACAAGCCCCACCCGAAGGTAGTGACGCAACGTGTCCGGTGTGACGCCTGCCGCCTTGGCGCATTCAATGAGTTGCATCACCATCCTCCAGCAAGGTTGTCTTGAATCCCTTCACTTTCGAGCGAGTTTGAACCCAGGTGCTGCACATGGGTCAAGGGCCCGGTGTCTGAACCGCTCCGTTTCTTCCTTCAACGTGCGGTTGGATGGGCAACTGGACCATCATCGGCGCGAGCATCAACGGGCGTGGCTCCCGGCCCGGAGGAAGACTTATCGTGGTCTTGTCCCAGTTCATTGCCTATACCAAACCACTTGCCTGGTCATTCAGCGCTCGGAACGTCTCACGCGCGATCGCTAACTGCTCGCGTGCTTGAACCACCAGCACGGCGACGGCGGATCGGGATGACTGCAACTGGGCGACTTCAGTGTTGGGCGAGTAGGCGCGATTGCGCTCTTCGTCTAGTTCCAGGCCGATGAACTCCAGGCCATCAACGATGCGCCGACGCAACGCGGCCGAATTTTCTCCAGCTCCGCCAGTGAAGGCCACAGCATCGCAACCGCCCATCGCGGCGGCGTAGGCGCCGATGTACTTGCGCACGCGGTACGCGTGTACCTGCAATGCCAGTTGGGCGGCTGCGACTCCTTCTCCCGCGCGCTTCTCCACAATCCGCAGGTCCGAACTCTCACCCGACAATCCTTTGAGTCCACTGTCGCTGTAAAGCGCCGCCTCGATCTGCGCCAACGTCAAACCCAGTGCGCGTGCGACGAAGCCGGGTACGCCAGGGTCGAGGTCTCCACAGCGCGTGCCCATCACAAGACCTTCAAGCGCGGTCATTCCCATCGATGTATCGATCGACCTTCCTCGATCGATCGCGCAGACGCTGGCGCCGCTTCCAATGTGGCAGCTCACGATACGAAGTTCTGACGGCGGCCGTTTCAGCTCGGTGCTGACGGCGGCCAGTACACCCTGGTGGGACAGGCCATGGAAGCCGTATCTCCGTACCCCTGCCGCGCGCCACGATGGCGGAACAGCATAGGAATGGGCGTATTCGGGCATGTCGTCATGGAAAGCGGTGTCGAAGACCGCGACGTGGCGCACGCCGGGCCAACGCTCAAGGGTCAGGCGTATGCCGGCCAATGCGGCAGGATTGTGATGCGGCGCCAGAGCCGAAGCCTTGCCGATCTCGCGTTCGACTTCTTCATCCACGAGCACCGCGTTGCTCAACAGTGGGCCACCGTGTGCGACGCGGTGACCAATGCCATCGATAGTTGTGACACCCGCCCTGTGCAAGTGCCGCTCGATCTCCTCGAAGGTCGCAGCATCCACCGCAGGATGATCAATCGCCGATTCGATCAATGGCAAGGTACGAGCCGACTCGAAAACTCCGAACTTCAGGGTCGCACTGCCGGCATTGATGGCGAGGACGCGCATGTCGGAGCTCCGTCAGCGCCGGTCAGTGCCGACGTCGCCGCCATTGGCAACGTTCATCAGATCGAATTGCCAAGTTTCGCTCGGCGCTAGCAGCACGCGAGGCCGCCGATCAGGCCCATGCTTCCGATGCTGTAGCGCCGTTGCTGGCGTGGTGATACGGGAGAATCCAACTTTGATCCGTGCCTGGACGACGCTGAAAAGCGGAATCGGCGGTGGCAGGCGCATCGCCTCCGGCAAGGAGCGTGCTGCTTGCGACCCGTGAGCGTCTCTTTTTGCAGCCACAGTGGAGGGTCGTTCAGTTGGCATAGGCCTGCTCGAACACAAGCTCAGCCCACAGGTCCCGGCTCTTGCGCCATGATTCCATGGCCTGCCCAATCGCGGCTGCACCAGTTCGCTCAAGCTGATACCAAGGATTTTCGACCCGATGGGGATCCTGCGCACTCCACTGCTCAAGCCATCGTTGCACCCATGGCAGCAGCGCCAGGGCCGGGGTCACCTGCTCGGACCAGACCTTGCGACTGACGCGCATGGGGTGCAGCGCGCGAAGTTCACGAGCCGAGTCGGGGGTGACGGCGAAGCGGACCCACGGCGACACCCACTGCGAATAGAAGCGCTCGGTGATCTCCGAGAGTGCTTCGACCTTGTCGAACCCCGCCGGGTTGGCGTCGTAAGGCAGGTCTTCCAGCCGCCGCGGCTGGAACTGCGCAGCGGCGGCCGACTCCGAAGAGGCGCTGTCCTCCAGAACCATCTCGTAGAGTCCAGGCTTGAGTGCCTGGATAGATTCGGCATGATGCAAGATGGCGCGGTGCTCGCGTCGCGCCACCCCCGCGGAAACGAAGATGCCAAGGTGGCCAACATGTTGGTGCAGCAGGTACACCACGCGCTGGCCCGCCGCCACCAGGTCTGCGGTCGTCGGATATACCGCTTTGAGCCAGCCGAGCGCCTGGTGGGGCGGTGTGATGTTGTCGCCGTTGGAGCAAAAGACCACCAGCGGTGCGCCAATGCGGCTGAGATCCGCGCGGCAGTGGCCATCGACCACGACCTCGCCGCTCTCCAGGTGATTACCTACGAAAAGATCGCCTGCGATCGACAACATTTCCTCGCGTGCAAGCTGGTAGAAGCCATTCCACCAACGCTCGAACTCCAGGAAACGATCGCGCTCAGTCTCCGGCTGCGCGAAGAGCGTGTCGTATTTCTTGAACACGCCCTCGGGCCGCAACGCCTCGAAGTTCTGGACCAGCCAGGCACCGTCGAATCGCCCGGCGCCGAGGTCCGACACCCAGTGCGCCGGCCAGATGCCGCCCGTGAACCCACCGAGCAGCCGCATGGGGTTGACGCCTCTCTCGCCTGCCCAGTACGACAGCGGCGAGCCATTGAGCACTGCCAAGGCGGCACGGTGCTCGCAGTGCGACAGCGCCAGCGTGATCGCCCAACCGCCTTGGCAGTTGCCGTAGACGATCGGGGCCTTGCCTCGGTGGCGCTTGGCCACCATGTCGATGAATGTGGCCAGGGTCTGGACGACTGCGCCCATGGTCTGGCCCTCGACGGGCTCCGGATCGAACACTGCGAAGTACACGGGATGGCCTTCGAGCAGTGCCATGCCAACTTCAGAATCGCGTTTGAAGCCGCCGATGCCAGGGCCGTGGCCGGCGCGTGGATCGACCACCAGCACCGGTGCGGCGCCTTTGCGCACATGTTTCTCCAAGGCGTCGGTGCCACAGCGAGTGACACGCAGGAGCCGGTAGTTGCTCGCTGGCTGCAAGTCGTGGCCGTCGGCCACCTGCTCTGACTCGAAGTGGAGAAGCGGCGGCATACCCGCCGCTTCGTGTTCGGTCATGTTGTTGGCGCGCTGCCTCAGCGCTTCGCCGGACGCGACGGTCCGCCACAGCATGTCGCCCCAGTAGGCGGCAAAGAGCGCAAGCGGTGCGGCGGCCATACCCTGGGAGTTCGTGCGGGTGTCCATGGCGTCGATCAGCGGCAGCAGCAGCCGCCATGCCCCTTTGAACGGACAGCGGCCGGCGCATGGGAGGCACCGGCACCCGCCGCAATGCCCGGCGAGGAATCAGCGGATGCCTCGTAGCCCGCGGCAGCTAAGGCCGCGATCAGCTCAGGCGTCTTCTGGGCCGTCTGGTCGCCGGTGACACTCGCTGCGCCGCGAGCGAGATCGACATGCACGTCTTGCACACCAGCTACGCGCTTGAGCGCCTTGCTGACCGAGTTCGCGCAGGAGGCGCAGGTCATGCCGGCAACCTTGAGTTCGATGGTTTCCATGATGATGCTCCGGTGGTTTCAGTGGTGGTGCCCGGACTGGCCGACGGATTTCGGGCGGCTCCGGTCGTCTGATTGGCGCGCAGGCGAACCCTCTTCATCGCCCCGAGGCGGCTGATCTTGATGGTCATGACCACCATGTGCGCCGTGACTGCCATGGCCGAAGATGTGTATCAACGGACAGGCGAGGATGAAGAGGAAGGGAAGCAGTTGCAGAAGATGGGCGTTGTGGCGGTAGAACATCCAGGCAACGGCGGCGGCGAGGCCGAGCCACAGCAGCCACTGGTTGATGCGAGACCAGTTCGGGCCGTTTCCTGTGCTCTTACTTCGATCGGGCGGAATATTCATGGCGATGCTCCTTCGTGAAGTTGACCCTTGTCGATTGGCGAGATTCCCGCATTCGAGTGCCGTGCAGGGCGCTGATCAGGCCCATCCATAAAACAGGTATGCCAGAAGAATGGGGCTGAACACCGGAGATTTCCATGGCCCCGCTAAAAAGTCCTCGATAGTTTCTGAGCATGATCGACCCGTGCCAAATGTGGCTTGTTAAGCTCAGCATAGAGCTGAGGTGAAGGCAGTACCTTGATCTTGATCAAAAAGACTCTCTGTACCCAGCTACGGGGTACATACCCCGCGCAGCGAACCAGCAGACCAGCTCACCTCAGGGGCTCAGCGCACACCGCCAAGTGAGCGCGCGCCAGATGTGCCGAGCAGGCAGACGTTCGGCACCGATCGGAGGCTATCTACGAACGGTGTCCGGAACTGTGACCGGATCGCGGCCGAGCAAAGGCCCTCGCGTGCGGTGTGGACGTAGCGATGGGATACACAAGCGCATGATGTCGGCGCCTGCCGCTAGGACTGGGCACGTGGCAGTCACGGAGAAAAAATGTCCCGCTCGCGTAGCAACGTGGCCGGCCGGGTAGATCCCAGAATCAGGCAAAGAGATACGCCAGTTGGCTGGACGGACCGCAGCGCCCTCGGACTACTGCCGCAGATGGGGCAATACCAAGTCAAACCTGGTGACAAGCTCACTGGAGGTCACGGCAACGGAGCCACCATGTGCCTCCGCAATCGATTTCACGATGGCAAGGCCAAGACCGGCGCCCGCCGTATTTCGTTGCCGTGCCGGATCAACTCGGTAGAAGCGGTTGAAGAGCTTTGGTAGATCGCGCTCAGGAATTCTCTCACCGGGATTGACCACACTGATCGTTGTCCACTGCTCATCCTGCGAAAGCAAGACCGTGATGCTCTTGCCGCGAGGCGTGTGTCGAATTGCATTCGAGAGAAGATTGTTCAGCGCCCGGGTGAGCATTTCCCGATCCGCCGCTATGCTGCCGATCGCCCCTTTAACACCAAGCGTAATGCCGCTATCTTCTGCCAGCGCCTCGAAATAGTCGAACAGACTCCGCACCAATTCGGACAGATCAATGGTAGACAGACGCTAGTTGCGGGGATCATTTTCCGTTTGGGCAAGAAACAGCATGTCACCAATCATGCGTCCCATCCGATCAAACTCTTCCAAATTTGAATAGAGGATTTCTCTGTATTCCTCGTTGCTGCGCGGCTGGCCAAGCGCCACGTGAGTCTGCGTGACCAGGTTGATGACGGGCGTGCGCAACTCGTGCGCGATGTCTGCGGAAAAGTGTGATAGCCGGGTGAAGCCTTCCTCGATTCTCGCCAACATATCGTTGAAGGCGAATACCAGTTCCGCCAGTTCGATCGGCACATCCCGAGGATCCAGCCTCACATCCAGCTTTGAAGAGCGAATCGCCCGAATCTCTTCATTGACCTTGCGAATCGGCAGGTGGCCCCACTGCACCGCCAGCCAAGCCACACCGAGCGCCAGACACATGACCAAGCCGGTTGCCCACCAGAGCATGCGCTTGAACTCCGCCAGGAAGTCGAGATGAAAGCCGATGTCCATGGCAGCGACGATGCGGTAGCCGGGCGCCGCTGAATCGTCAGCAGGCAGTTGCAGCACCACACCTCGATATGACCTCTGATCCTCCTGCCACACGATCAAATCGTCAGCGGTGATGCGGTTGACCAACTTTTTGCTACTGGCAAGTTTAGACAGGTCAGGACCGGGCGTGGCATAGATGCTATTGCCAGCCCCATCGTAGACGCCGTACGTCATCCCATGATGTCCTGCGACTGCGTTGGCCAAGTGTTGCTTCAGTTCGTCGCTTGCGATGTCACTTGCAAGCTGGTGCAAGGGCTGAGCCAAAGCGGTTGTCACTGCCTCCAGTTCGTGGGCATCCTGTTGAGCAAAGTGGTGCTCCAACGACCGGAGAATGACCCAATTGAACACAAGAAACACCAAGGTCGTGGCGATACCAACGAGGGCCGTGACCCTCAATGCAAGCGACGCTGGACGGCTTTGCCGCGGCTTATGGCGCAGGGGCATCATCGGGCGCATCGAGCGTGTATCCCATTCCACGCACGGTGTGGATGAGCTTCGGATTGAACGCATCGTCTATCTTCGCGCGTAGACGGCGGATGGCTACATCGATGACGTTGCTGTCGCTGTCGAAATTCATGTCCCATACCTGCGACGCGATCAGAGAACGTGGAAGGACCTCCCCCTGGCGACGGGCCAGGAGCTCAAGCAACGCGAACTCCTTGCTGATGAGATTGATGCGTTGGCCAGCGCGCGTTGCGCGCCGGCGCGCCAAGTCCAGCACCAAATCGGCAACCTGGATGCGATCAGGCTGGCTCGGAGCGCTTCCGCGTCGCAGCAGCGTCCGCACCCGCGCCAGCAACTCAGAGAACGCGAATGGCTTGACGAGGTAGTCGTCCGCTCCCAGTTCCAATCCCTTGACACGGTCGTCTACACCGCCACGCGCCGTCAGAAAGAGCACAGGGACCTGTTTACCGGCATCTCGAAGGGCACGCACGATGCGCCAGCCATCGACATCCGGCAGCATGACATCCAAGACCACCAGATCGTATGTCTCGCCCATGGCCAGGTGGTGTCCGTCCAATCCGTTGCGCGCCAGATCCACGACGAATCCCGCCTCCATGAGACCTTGGCGGACGTAATCCGCCGTCTTGTTCTCGTCTTCAACGACCAGCAGTTTCATCGCATGTCCCATGAAATCGCTACGGCGCGGAAAAATAGCCGCTCACGATGTACGCATTCATCCGGCGGTCTCAAATCTGAAGTGCAATACCCTCACCAAGGGTAATGTACGCAAATGGGAACGAGATACGAGCACTTGCAGCCAGAAGACAGAGTGACGCTGGCATCGCTGCGCCAGCAGGGCTGGAGCATCAGGGCCATAGCCCGCCTTCAAGGCCGCAGCCCCAGCACCATCAGCCGTGAGTTGCGGCGCAACGCCTGCCACGGCGGTTACGCCAGCGCGCCTGCGCAGCGTCTGTGCCAGCTGCGGCGCATTCAGGCCAAGCCATGCCCCAAGCTGCACAGCTGCGGGGCGTTGTGGACTCTTGTGACCACCATGCTGTGCTGGCTGTGGTCGCCCCAGCAGATTGCACGCACACTCCAGCGCATGTATCCCCAGGACCCAACCATGCATGCCTCGCACGAGAGCATCTACACCGCCATCTATGCATACCCACGCGGTGAGTTGCGCCGCCAGCTCATCGCACTGCTGCGCCAAGGCAAGAGTACACGCCGCCCGCGTTCAGCAGGCTCTGATCGGCGTGGTCAGATTCCAGACATGGTCTCTATCCATGTTCGCCCACCCGAGGTCAATGATCGCGTGATCCCGGGGCATTGGGAGGGGGATCTGATCAAGGGTGCTGGCAACCAATCGGCGGTGGGTGTGCTGGTAGAGCGCTCAACGCGCTTGGTGCTGCTGTGCAAGATGCCTGACGCATCCGCAGACAGTGCGCTGGCCGCGTTCACCAACAAGCTGCGCCAGATCGCACAGCCGATGCGCCAGACGCTCACCTACGACCAGGGCAAGGAGATGGCCCGGCACAAGGAACTCGCCCAAGCCCTTGGCATGCGGGTGTACTTTTGTGATCCGCACAGCCCTTGGCAAAAAGGCAGTTGTGAGAACACGAATGGGCTGCTGCGCCAGTTCATGCCCAAGGGCACAGACCTGAGCATGCATGACCAGGATGCGCTGGACTCCATGGCCGATCTGATGAACAACCGTCCTCGTCAGACTCTCGGCTGGGATTCTCCCTACCAGGCTTTTCAGCGGTTCATGGCGGCTATCGCCGAGAAAAGCTCCGCTACCATTCATTGAATATCAACCAGCGGTGTTGCACTTCAGATTTCAGACCGCCTCCACTTTCAATCAGCAATTTACTGGTTGCCAGCTTCCACGAACATGACACGAACATTACATGAATGTAATTCAGGGGTCATTCGATGGAAAGTGCCCAACCCATAGCATGACCTGCATTGCGTCGAACTGTGCCGCTCAGGATGGGGTGGCGTTTAGAACGACTTCCGAGTCATCTATGGAGGATTTCAGGCCATGCCGCCTCGTTCACCCTTTTTTATCGTGCCCACACAGGGCCTTTCTCGTCGGCGTTTCGTCCAAGGGTTAGCCGCCGGCGGCGTTCTCGCTGGGCTGTCCACGCCGGCGTTCAAGGCATTTGCCCAGCAAGGCTCCGCGACGCGCGGTGCCGCCCCTGTGCTGAAGGGCACCGAGTTCGACTTGGTGATCGCCGAATCGCCCGTGAACTTCACGGGCAAGCCAGGCGTGGCTACGACCATCAACGGCTCGCTGCCGGCACCGACATTGCGTTGGCGCGAGGGTGACACCGTCACAATCCGTGTAACCAACAAGCTGCGTGAAGCCACATCCATTCACTGGCACGGGATCATCCTGCCGTATCAGATGGATGGCGTGCCGGGCATCAGCTTCAATGGCATCGCTCCCGGCGAGACCTTCACGTACCGCTTCAAGGTTCAGCAGAGCGGCTCCTACTGGTACCACTCGCACTCCGGCTTCCAGGAACTCACGGGCATGTACGGGGCGATCATCATCGACCCCGCTGGCGCCGAGACCATCCACGCCGACCGTGACCACGTGCTGCTGTTCTCGGATTGGACCGACGAAGACCCGATGCGGGTGTTCACCAAGCTCAAGTCCCAAAGCGACTATTACAACTACAACCAACCTACCGTCTTCGACTTCTTCCGGGACGCCTCGCGCGAAGGCACGGCCGCTGCGATCGACAAGCGCAAGATGTGGAACGAGATGCGGATGAATCCGACGGATCTCGCAGATCTGTCTGCCGCCACGCTGACCTATCTGGCCAACGGCGTCACCCCCGCCGGCAATTGGACGGCGCTGTTCCGACCGGGTGAGCGCGTGCGGCTGCGCATGGTCAACGGTGCGGGCAACACCTTCTACGACGTACGCATTCCAGGACTGAAACTCACGGTGGTGCACGTCGATGGTGTTGACGTGGAGCCGGTGACCGTCGATGAGTTCCGATTCGGTCCTGGCGAAACCGTCGACGTGATCGTCCAGCCACGGGATGACGCTTACACGATCTTCGCCCAGGCGATGGACCGGACAGGCTACGCGCGTGCCACGCTGGCCGTGCGTGAAGGTCTTCAAGCTCCCGTGCCTGCCCTCGATCCGGTCGAATGGCTGACCATGAACGACATGATGGGCGGCATGATGGGGGGCATGGACCATGGCGGGTCCGGCCAGGCCATGGAGATGACCGGGATGACCGGGATGGGCTCGGGTTCGATGTCCGGGATGGATCATGGGGCGATGGCAGGCATGAATCACGGCGCCATGAACCACGGTGGCATGGCGATGGATCACAGCCAACACGCCGCGGCGGCGGGGGGACTGGCCGTGCCCAGCACTACTGCTCGCCACGCTCGCACCGAGTATGGTGCCAGCACGGACATGCGCGTTGACATGGCGCGCACCAACCTCGATGACCCCGGCATCGGACTGCGCAACAACGGTCGGCGCGTGTTGACCCTCGCGGATCTGCATACCCCGTCGGGGCCGCTGGACAAGAGAGGCCCCGGCCGGGAGGTCGAACTGCACCTCACGGGCAACATGGAACGCTACGCATGGTCCCTGGACGGGCTGGAGTTCGGAAAGTCCACGCCGGTGCACTTCAAACACGGCGAGCGGCTGCGGGTCATTCTGCACAACGACACCATGATGACCCATCCCATGCACCTGCACGGCATGTGGAGCGAACTGGAAAGCCCCGACGGTCGCTTCCTTGCGCGCCGCCACACCCTGCCGGTGCAGCCGGCACAACGCATCAGCTTCCTGGTGACAGCCGACGCGCTCGGCCGCTGGGCGTGGCACTGCCACCTGATGTTCCACATGGATGCCGGCATGTTCCGCGAAGTCGTGGTGTCTTGAACCCAGCGCACAAGGAAGACCAAGAATGTCCAAAGCACTCCCCACTCGCGCACTGGCCACGACGCTTGCGGCCCTGGTAAGCGTCGCCGCCCATGCACAAGCACAGAACGACCATGCAGCGCACGGCCAGGCCGACGCTCAAACGGCCGCGCCATCTACTCAGACCGTGGCTCCTGCCGCCGACCCGCACGCGGGTCACGCGACGTCGGCGAGCGGCTCGACCGCGGCCCCGGCCATGGATCACGGCAACATGCAGATGCAGGGCGGGTCGGCGCCTCCTGACGCCCGCGATCCGCATGGCTACTCCAATGGCCTGACATTGGGATCGGGCGACTACGCCGTACCCGGTGTGCCGCGGCTGATGCTGGCCGACGAACACAGGTTCTTTTCGTTGCGCGGCGAAACTCTGGAACGCCGCTTCACGCGCAAAGGAGACGACTCCACGGCCTACGACCTCCAGGCGTGGTATGGGACGACCTACAACAAGGCCGTCGTGAAGGCCGAAGGCGATATCGCCAAAGGAAAGCTCGAAGAATCGCGTACCGAGCTTCTCTGGGGGCACGCCGTCGCACCGTACTGGGACACCCAGCTCGGCGTTCGGGTGGATAACGGGGAAGGCCCGAGCCGTCAATGGTTGGCTTTCGGCATCCAGGGCCTCGCCCCCTACTGGTTCGAGCTGGAGGCGACGGGCTACGTGGGAAGTGGTGGACGTACGGCGCTGCGTGTCGAAGGCAGCTACGAGCTGCTGCTGACCCAGCGACTGATTCTGGAGCCTCGCGCCGAGTTGCAGTTTTATGGCAAGGACGACCCGGAACGCGGTATCGGCAAGGGCCTGGCCGAAGCGTCTGCTGGCTTGCGCCTGCGCTATGAATTCAGTCGCCAGTTCGCCCCCTATATCGGCGTGGAACGGGCGGGCAGCTTCGGACGCACCGCGGACTATGTGCGTGCCGAAGGCGGCCGTGCGCAGCAGACGCGCTGGGTGGCTGGCGTGCGATTCTGGTTCTAGAACCTAGCGGGTTTGATCATCTGATGAGAGGCGATCCATGAACATGCACTACGACAGAAGCCAGGGCAAAGTGCCGAGACGCCAGGCATTGATCGCTGGCTTGTTGGTGATGGCACTCGCAGGACCGAGCCTGGCGCAGAGCCGACCGATTGCCAAGGTCTGGAAGGACCCGAGCTGCGGATGCTGCAAGGACTGGGTCTCACACCTGCAAGGCGCAGGCTTCGATGTGCAGGTTCTCGACACCGGGAACACCGCAGCGCGCACGCGGCTGGGCATCCCGCAGAAGTACGGTTCTTGCCACACGGCGCAGATCGGCGGCTATGCCATCGAGGGTCATGTGCCTGCCTCGGACATTCAACGCTTGCTGCGCGAAGCCCCGCAGGCCATCGGCCTCGCGGCGCCCGGCATGCCGGTCGGTTCGCCCGGCATGGATGGTCCGGCCTATGGTGGACGCAAGGACGCCTACGACGTGCTGCTGATTGGGAAAAACGGTAGCAGCACGGTCTATCAGTCGCATCGCTGACCATCCATCAACCCTTCTCCGTGGAGATATGCCATGCAGCATCAGCACACACAGACCCCCAGCGATCGCCCCCGGTTCTGGCGATCGCGCTACGGCGTGGCGTTCCTCATCATCGCCGCTGTCGCCGCGTATTTCCTGCTCAAGGAGCATACGGCACATGTTGCCGGCTATCTCCCCTTCCTGCTGCTGGCGGCTTGTCCGCTGATGCACCTGTTCATGCACCGTGGTCACGGCCACGGCGGACACGATCATGCCGCGCGTCAGGGTAAGGAAGGTGCCGCAGCCTCCAAGGAGCAGAAGCAATGAGTCGAGGCACTCGCACCGTGCGAGCACGCGACGCCGCGCTTGTCTCCTTGCGCGCCTGCGGCCTGCTGCGATCACCAGACACCAAAGGTTAAGGCAACGCTGATTAAGGTCCACCGTTGATGGGGGTCAAACGTTATCCGCAGATGAAGCAGCAGACCCTGGCAATGGCCGCAGATCAAGACAACGGATTCGAGCATTCGCGCAAACCCACCCGACGCGAAGATTTCTTGCGGACCATGCAGACAATAGTGCCATGGGCCGCTCTGTGTCAGGTGATAGAGCCGCACTACCCCAAGGCAGGCAATGGCCGCCCGCCCATTGGCCTGGAGCGGATGCTGCGCATCCATTTCCTGCAACACTGGTTCAACCTGGCCGATCTGGCGTGCGAGGAG
Source organism: Paracidovorax sp. MALMAid1276 (assembly GCF_049198005.1). Classification (NCBI taxonomy): domain Bacteria; kingdom Pseudomonadati; phylum Pseudomonadota; class Betaproteobacteria; order Burkholderiales; family Comamonadaceae; genus Paracidovorax; species Paracidovorax sp. MALMAid1276. The sequence goes on from NZ_JBMIRS010000265.1 coordinate 24,345, forward strand.
GCTCTGTATGACAGTGCCAGTCTGCGCCGCTTTGCGGGCATTGACCTGGGTCGTGAACGGGTGCCCGATGCCACCACGCTGCTGAAGTTTCGCAATCTGCTCCATGAGCACAAACTGGGCGAAGCCCTGTTTGCCAAGGTAGGCCAGCAATTGCAGGAGCGCGGCTTCAAGGTCAATACCGGCACCATCGTGGATGCCACCATCATCGCAGCGCCCAGTTCTACCAAGAACGCCGACAAGGCGCGTGACCCCGACTTGCATCAGACTCGCAAAGGCCAGCAATGGTATTTCGGCATGAAGCTGCACATTGGGGTGGACAGCCAAAGCGGGCTGGCGCACAGCGCCGTGGTGACGGCGGCCAACGTGCACGACAAACACCCACTGCCCGATCTGCTGCATGGCAATGAGCGACGCGTGTACGGCGACTCGGCCTATGCCAGCCAGAAAACACTGATAGCGAGCAAAGCCCCCAGGGCCAAGGACTTCACCAACCAGCGCATCCGCCGTGCGGGCGAGGTGGACGAAGTTCAGCGGGCCAAGAACCGCAACAAGTCACGGGTGCGCGCTCGGGTCGAGCATGTCTTTGCGGTGGTAAAGCGCCTGTGGGGATTCACCAAGGTGCGCTATCGCGGGCTGCAAAAGAACGCCACGCGTGCGTTCACGGCCTTGGCGCTGGCCAACATCTACCTTGCCCGAGGGCGCCTGCAGGGACAGGTGCGCCCGTAAGGGGCCGAAGGGGGCTCAAAGGCTCCCGAAACAGGCCCTGTGGGGCAAAGCACAGTATCTTTGCGGGCCATTTGGCATTCAAATGGCTGTGCGATGGATATGACGTTACTTGTTCAGCATTGCCCTAAGTCGGCCGTGAGATTGCTGAAAATTCATTCGGCATTTTTGTGCAGCGAACAGTCCGCACGACCATTACCAACGAAGTGCGACAGGCCTCGTTCGCTTTCCTTGGGTCTCGTCTGTTCCTCACAGCGCGCAATCATTCGGACGTATTCAAAGGCCCCATGAGCGCAGCAATGATAGGGCAAGGAAGCGCCTCTCCCGTGTCTTCGCACCTCTCCAGCATGTCTCTCAGAGCGCCTCGCATGCGCTGAAGGTCGCCAACCTTCTCATCGATCTGGTCAAGGCGCCGCCGTGTCACCGTCTGAATAGCCCGGCGATTCCGCCCATCCTCCAGATCCAAGAGCGACTTCACCTCGTCCAGCGAGAACCCAAGGCTCTGAGCGCGCTTGATGAAGCCGATCCGCTGGATCATCGAAGCGGGGTAGCGCCGGAAGCTGCCGGCGTTCTTCGGGATCGGCAACAGGCCGCGTCCCTGGTAGTAGCGGATTGTCTCCACGCCGACGCCAGCGACCTTCGCCAGCCTGCCAACCGTCATCCAATCACCCATACCTTCGTTCATCGAGCGATCCACTGTCTATTCACGAGCAACACAGAATAACGCAGTACCGCGTAGTTGACCCTTGCCTCCATTTGATCCAAATCAATTTCCCGCAGCTCAGTTGGGAATAGGATCACAGGTGTCAATGGGTCAATAGGCCGCACATGCGCACACTTCTCAACCACCGCAGGATTCGCGCCATCGCGTGGATGGTGCTCGGGGTATGGCTGTTTGCGCTCGGGGCCGGGGTGGCCAATGCCTGCCTTCTGGAGTCTCCGCAGCAACATCGGCATGCTGTCGGGTATGAGCATGTCCCATCGTCCGGGCATGGAAATCATGAAGGCCTCCATGGTGAGCACGAAGAAGGTTCCCACGACCCGTCGAAGGCCCCGTGCCTGAAGCTCTGCGGCGACGTCAACCAGTCCGCCATTCAGAAAGCACCAACCTTCGCGTTCGACCTCGTCGGTTTGGCGCCTCCCGCCTATGGAGACCAGCTGCTGGCTCCGACGTTGGCTCTGCGAGCCATCCCATCGAGGGGTCACCAGCGACCACCTCCCAAGCGGCCGTCGTGGCTGCTGTTCGAGCGTCTCGCGCTGTAGCGCCTCCTTTGAGTTGCCGTGTCGGTCACACCCGGCGCACAACTCATAAGCCTTGACTCTGTACCCGACTACGGAGTTTTCATAGGGCTTTGTCCGCTTGCGGCGACATCGGTTTCGCCCCAATGGCAGGCACCCGCGGCTAAAGGAGAGAGAAATGAAATTCACGCATTCGATCGCGGCCATCGTTGGCGCCGCACTGGTCACCTTGTCTGCGTTCGCGCAGGACAACCATCTGGCCCATCACCCCGCAGGTGCGAGTCCGACCGCGGCCGAGACGCCAAGGGCGCCGACCACCGAGGGCATGGATGCGCAACTGAAGTCGATGCAGGCCATGCACGAACGGATGGTGGCTGCGAAGACGCCTGCGCAGCGCAAGGCGCTCATGGCCGAACACATGCAGGCCATGCGGGCTGGCATGGCGATGATGGGCGCAATGAAGGATGGAGCCGAGTCGGCGCCGACGGCTGAGCGGCAGCAAATGCTCGAAATGCGCATGGACATGTGCCAATCCATGATGCAGATGATGATGGACCGGATGCCTGAGCCGGCGAAGTGAGGAGGACGACCATGACAACTTCTCACCGCACCGGTCCAAGGTTTTCGCGCTCGCGATGGTTCCTGGGCTTTCTGGTCTTCCTGGCCGTGAGCATCTACATGCTGCTGACGGAACACCGCGGGCACTACTTGGCCGCGCTGCCACTGGTCCTCCTGGCGACTTGCGTCATCGCTCATGTGCTGATGCATCGCCATGCCGTACCAGGCGACGGTAGCAAGGCGAATCCACCGTACCCGGGAGAGCGCAAATGAACCACGATGCGCCCGCTTATGGGCTTTGGCTGCTCGTCCTCGTGAACTCGGCGGTCTTCATCATGTTCGCCTTCAGCTTCTTCAAACCGCAGACCTCGCGCGACTGGAGAACCTTCGGGACATTCGCAGCGTTCATTGTTGCCTTGTTCGTCGAGATGTACGGCTTTCCGCTGACGCTGTACGTGCTGTCCGGCTGGCTTCAGACCAAGTATCCCAGTCTGGACTTGCTGTCGCACAACAGCGGCCATCTCTGGTCGACCCTGCTGGGCGAGAGCGGCGACCCTCACTTCAGCCCGCTTCATATCGCAAGCTACATCTTCATCGGGGGCGGCTTCTGGCTTCTGTCGAGCGCCTGGACGGTGCTCTACCACGCGCAACGGCACGCCCAACTTGCCGTGAGCGGCCCATACGCCAGGATTCGGCACCCGCAGTATGTGGCCTTCGTGGCGATCCTTTTCGGCTTTCTGCTGCAGTGGCCGACGCTGTTGACGCTGCTGATGTTCCCCTTCCTCGTCGTGATGTATTCGAGGCTGGCAGTCAACGAGGAGAAGGACATGCGCAAGCAGTTCGGCGCCGAGTTCGACGCCTATGCCGCGCGCACGCCGCGCTTCCTTCCCTCCCTTTCGGACACGCGCCAGCGACGCTGACATGAAGAAGACCCGCTGGCGTCAGCGCATCAATCGACCGTACCTGGCTGCAGCCTACGGACAAGGCGATGGCTGCGGCTCCCGCTCGGATGCGGACATGAGCGCCGCGCCCCGCCGGGCGTCGACACACGCAATGCTGATCGCCTGCGACCAGACCTAACGGAGAACCCATGGCAAAGAACAAGAAGGGTGCCAAAGGCGCCAAGCACAAGGCCGATGTGGACGGCACCGGCACTGCCCACGGCTCAGCGCGCGACGAGACAGCGACACGCTCGATCGGCCGCGAGGACTACGAAGCACAGTTGCACATGCTGCAGATCGAACTGGTGAAACTGCAGCGGCATTTCATCAAATGCAACGACCGTATCCTGATCCTCTTGGAGGGAAGGGACGGCGCAGGCAAGGACGGCAGCATCAAGCGGCTGGTCGAACACCTGAGTCCTCGGGAAACACGGGTCGTCGCGCTAGGAAAGCCCTCCGACCGGGATCGCACGGGCTGGTACTTCCAGCGCTACGTCCCGCACCTGCCGGTTGGCGAAGAGCTCGTGGTGTTCAACCGCAGTTGGTACAACCGTGCGGGCGTGGAACCGGTGATGGGCTTCTGTACCGCCGAGGAGCACGAGGAATTCATGAACTCAGTGCCCAAGTTCGAGGAGATGTTGGTCAACTCCGGCATCAAGCTGCTGAAGTATTACCTCGACATCGGCAAGAAGGAGCAGAGCCGCCGGCTCGGGGAACGCCGCCGTGATCCCCTCAAACAGTGGAAGTCGAGCCCGGTGGATGCCGTCGCGCTGAAGCACTGGGACGGCTATACACGGGCGCGCGACGAGATGTTCATGCGCACCCATACGGCCGCAGCGCCCTGGTCTGTCGTGCACGGCGACAACAAACGGTTGGCGAGGCTCAACCTGATCAGAGACATCCTCTCCCGGCTGCACTACGCCGGCAAGAAGCACAAGGTCATCGCTCCCGACCGGGAGATCGTCTTCGAGTTTTCGCAGGACTGCCTGGACTCGGGCCGACTCGCTCGTTAAGACCACGTACACAGCGAACAGGAAGAACATCCATGAAGTCGATCAACGTTGAAGTCGGAGGGCTCGTATCGAGCCTGAGCGCGGAGGGAGTACGCCGCAAGCTGCTGCAGCTTCCCGGCGTCCATCATGCAGATGTCAACTATGTTGCGGGAAGCGCAACGGTCCATCTCGATGAGGGACAACTCAGTGTCGAGGATCTGCGCCAGCGCATCGCCGAATGCGGCTATCACTGCCGTGGCGAGCAGACGCCCAAGCACGTGTGCGCGCCCGCCGCTGGCGTCTCTGCCGACCCCAGCCATGCGGTGCACGGCCATCACGGCGCACCCGCACGTCAGGCGCAAGAGATGGGGCATGAGGGGCACCACGCGCATGCCCCCGCCACGGCCGCACGCGCGAAGGCTGCGGCCACGACGCCCGCCGCCCATGCTGCGCACCAGGCCCACGCAGGCGACCCTGCGATGGCCGACATGATGCACGACATGGGCCACGGGTCAGGCTCGATGCAGGACATGGCCCGGGACATGCGCAATCGCTTCTTCGTGGCCCTGGTCTTCGCCATTCCCGTGTTCTTCTATTCCCCGATGGGGAAGATGTTCGGCGACTTCCAGACGCCGTTCGGGCTGGACGACAAGCTCTTTCTTTTCTTCCTCGCAAGTGCCGCGATCATCTATCCAGGTTGGCCTTTCTACGTGGCGGCGTGGCGCGCGCTACGCAACGGCGTCGCCAACATGGCCACGTTGGTCGTGCTGTCGGTGGGCACCGGCTACCTGTTCAGCATCGGCGCGACCTTCTTCTACGAGGGTGAGGTGTTCTATGAAGCGGCATCGGTGCTGCTGGTCTTCATCCTGCTGGGGCACTGGCTGGAGATGCGCGCCCGCGCGGGCGCATCCGACGCGATTCGCGCGTTGATGGATCTCGCCCCGCCCATGGCCACGGTCGTGCGCAACGGGGTGGAGACCAAGGTACCGACCGCCGAGGTTGCAGCCGGCGAACTGGTCGTGATCAAGCCCGGCGACAAGATCCCGGTGGACGGCGAGATCGTCGAGGGCGCGTCGCAAGTGGACGAGTCGATGCTGACGGGCGAGTCCATGCCGGTCAAGAAGGGCGTGGGCAGCACCGTCGTAGGCGCCAGCATCAACAAGAGCGGAAGCTTTCGCTACAAGGCCACGAAGGTCGGCGCGGACACGGCCTTGGCGCAGATCGTCAAGCTGGTCCAGGAGGCCCAGAACTCGAAGGCCCCCGGCCAGCTGCTGGCCGACCAGGCATCCCAGTGGCTGGTGCTGGCGGCGATCGTAATTGGCCTGCTGACCTTCAGCGTCTGGTACTGGGTGATGGGACAGACATTGCTGTTCGCACTCACCTTGACCATCACCGTGTTCGTGATCGCCTGCCCTGACGCGCTGGGGCTGGCCACCCCGATGGCCATCATGGTCGGGACCGGGCTGGGCGCAATGAACGGCATTCTCTTCAAGAATGCGGCCGCATTGGAGAACGCCACCAAGTTGACGGTCGTGGTGTTCGACAAGACCGGCACCTTGACACTGGGGCAGCCCGATGTCGTCGAGATGGTGGCCGCGCCCGGTGTCGAGGAGACGCGGCTTCTGGCGACGGCCGCCGCGGTGGAGAAGTTCTCCGAGCACCCCCTCGCGCTCGCAGTGCTCAAGCGTGCGGGAGACATGCCGACGGAGGTCACCGAGAACTTCACCAACATCGATGGGCAAGGCGCACGGGCCACTATCGGGGGCGAGACGGTGCTCCTGGGCAACCGGCTGCTGATGCAGTCGGAACAGGTGGATCTGGCCCCCCTTGCCAGCGAGGCGGCGCGGCTGCAAGGCGGGGGGCGCACTGTGGTCCACGTCGCGCGCGGTGGCCGGCTGATCGGCCTCATCGCGATCGCCGATGCCGTGCGGCCGACCTCGCGCGAGACGATCGCCAAGCTGCAGGCACGCGGCGTGAAGGTCGCGATGCTGACCGGGGACAACCAGGCGACCGCCGAGCGCATCGGCAAGGAACTGGGTATCGACATCGTGCTTGCGGATGTGTTGCCCGGGCAGAAGGCCTCCAAGATCAAGGAACTGCAGCAGCAGGGTCACAAGGTCGGCATGGTCGGCGACGGCATCAACGACGCTCCGGCGCTGACGCAGGCCGACGTGGGCTTTGCGATTGGCGCGGGGACGGACGTTGCGATGGAAAGCGCCCAGGTGGTGTTGATGAAGAGTGACCCCTACGACGTGGTCGGGGCCATCGAACTGTCCCGGGCGACGCTGCGCAAGATGCACCAGAACCTCTGGTGGGCCGTGGCCTACAACGTGATCGCCTTCCCGCTGGCGGCCGGGGTGCTGTATCCGTTCACCTTGTCGCCCGAGGTCGCCGCATTGTCCATGTCGGGCAGTTCCGCGATCGTCGCGATCAATGCGCTGATGCTCAAGCGCACGCGCCTGCCGGGGATCAAGCGCGTGACGTCGCGTGCCAGTGTCCCAGCGGCCGCGTCAGCCTGAGCGGCGGGCCACCATGGTAGAGAGCCGCGCCATGCGATCACCGCGCGAATCCGGGCCCACCCGCCAGCAAGACCTCGGCGTCGCGCAGCTGGGTTGGCTCGCTGCGGCCGTATTCGTCGTCTCGGCCGGATATGGGGCACTGATGCCCTTGATCCCCGACTGGCTGCGGCCCTTGATGGGCGACGCGGATCCTGCGGCGCTTGCGCGCCATGTCGGCTACCTCAGCGGCATCTACACGGCGGGCATCCTGCTGGGTGCGCCCCTGTGGGGCATGCTGGCGGACAGGCTGGGGCGTGCCCGCGTGTTGCTGGTGGGCCTGATCGGCTACGTGGCCAGCCTGCTCCCGCTGCTGCGCCCCGAGTCCCTGGGCGTGGTCGGCATCTATGCGCTGCGCGGCGCGACGGGCTTTTTTGTGGCCGCGGTCGTGCCGGTGGTGCCGGCGCTCGTCGCGCAGTACACCCCAGAATCGATTCGCGCCAGGCGCTTTGCATGGCTGGGTGCGATGTCGCTGCTCGGGTTCCTGTTCGGCCCCGGCCTGAACGCCGCTGCAGAACGGCTTGTCGGCCTGGGCTTCTTGAGCGTGCTGGTACAGGGCTCATCGACCACGCTCGTGATCGCACTCTCGGCCGCGCTCGGCGCGCTGATGATGCTGGGCCTGGCCGCAACGCTTCCCGCACCTTCCTCCCTTGGAGAGGCGGACGCAGCCGATCACGACGGAGCACCCCGGAGCCGCTCCCTGGCGCTCTGGATTCTCAACGGTGTGGTCATGTTCGTGCTTGCCGGCTTTGAACTCGGCATCGTGCTGCAGGGCCAGCGCCACCCCGATCTCTCCTCCCGAGAGGTGTCGTTGATGTTCGCCGAGTGCAGTCTGGTGATGCTGGGCGTCAACGCGGTGCTGTTCTTCACCGGCCTGCTGGAGCGCGCCGACCCACGCCGCGTACTGGCCTGCGGCATGGTCCTGGGCATCGCCGGGCTCCTGATGCTGGCCCGCCATGGCAGCGAGATGTGGCTGTACGTCGGCGTGAGTTTCATGGCTGCGGGCACGGGTCTTGTGCTCCCCACCCTGGCCTACCTCGCTGCCGGCACCTCGGCGCGGCGGCTCGGTATCGCGATGGGAGGGCTCGCCGCGGCAGCCGGCCTCGGACAAACACTGGGATCGGCCGCCACCGGATGGCTATTCGGCGCTGTGATGCAGAGCACCTTTGCGTGGCTGTCGATTCCACTGGCCGCCACACTCGCGCTGCTGCTCATTCCGCGGCATTGGTGGCCAGCCAACCCCGTCCTGGTGAGCGCTTCACCGTCCCGCACTTTTCTCACTTCCACGGAAACCGAACCATGAGACTGATCCTGATGTCCCTGCTCGCAGCGCTTGCCCTGTCGCTGAGCGGATGCGGCTACAACGACTTCCAGCGGCTGGACGAGCAGACCAAGTCCGCCTGGTCCGAGGTGCTGAACCAGTACCAGCGGCGCGCCGACCTGATCCCGAACATCGTCGCGACCGTCAAGGGCGAGACCAACTTCGAGCAGGAGACGCTGACCCGGGTGGTCGAGGCCCGCGCGAAGGCGACCTCGATCCAGGCCACGCCGGAACTCGTCAACAACCCCGAGGCCTTCCAGAAGTTCCAGGCGGCACAGGGCGAACTGTCCGGCGCGCTGAGCCGGCTGCTGGTGGTGGGCGAGAACTACCCGCAACTCAAGGCAAACCAGGCTTTTCAAGACCTGCGTGCCCAACTTGAGGGCACGGAGAACCGCATCACCGTGGCGCGTGGGCGCTACGTGAAGGCGGTGCAGGATTACAACGTGCTCACGCGCAGCTTCCCGACCAACATCACGGCCAAGCTGTTCAGCTACGACGTCAAGCCCAATTTCTCGGTCGCCGACGAGAAGGCCATGGCGGCGCCGCCACAGGTCGATTTCGGCGCCTCGGCGCCGGCGGCGCGCCCCTGACATGAGAACGCCCAGAACAGCGGTGCTCTCTCCGGCGGCCCCTCTTCGGCTGGCCCACGCTCTGGCCTGGCTGCTGCTGAGCCTGTTCCTTTCGGTCGCGTCCGCGCAGGAGTTGGTCGCCGTTCCCCCGCTGCAGGCGCGCGTCACCGATCTCACGGGAACGCTCGCCGCCGATCGTGTCGCCGCGCTGGATGCGCAGCTTCGGGCCTTCGAGCAACGCAAGGGCGTGCAGATCGCCGTGCTGATGGTCCGCTCGACGCGGCCCGAACCCGTCGAGCAGTACGCCCTGCGGGTGGTAGAGCAATGGAAGCTCGGCCGTCGCAAGGTGGACGACGGCGCGTTGCTCCTGGTGGCCAAGGACGACCGCACCGTGCGCATCGAAGTCGGATACGGCATCGAGGGTGGGCTGAGCGACGTGGTGTCGCGGCGCATCATCGACGAGGTGATCACGCCGCGCTTTCGCCAGGGCGATTTCGACGGCGGCATCGCCGCAGGCGCCGAACAGATCATGCGGGTGGTCGATGGCGAGGCCCTGCCTGCGGCGGACCCACGGCGGCGGGGGCAGACCAACGACATCGGGCGGGCCTGGCCCTTCCTGTTCGTCGCGGCCCTGATGCTGGGCGGAGTGCTGCGCAACGCCCTCGGCCGCCTTCCAGGCTCCCTGGTCACGGCTGGCGTGCTGGGTGCCGCTGCGTGGCTGTTGGTGGGCACCCTCGCGGTGGCCGCGGTGGCTGGACTGGCGGGATTCCTCGTCACGCTGCTGGGCATCGGCATGGGTGGCCACGGCGGCATGCACGGGCGCCACCGGGGAGGCGGCTGGCCGGGCGGAGGATTGGGCGGTGGTGGCGGTGGATTCCGCGGCGGCGGCGGCGGCTTCGGTGGCGGCGGCGCGTCAGGACGGTGGTGAGATGAACATGCAACGACTTCTTCGCCACCTTGCGACCACGGATCGCGCAGTCCGCCGCGCCTTCCCCCCGCGCGCGCTAGATGCGATCGAGCAGGCCATCCGCACGGGAGAGTTCCAGCATGGGGGCCAGCTGCGCTTCGTGGTCGAGGGTGCGCTGGACGGATCGCCACTGTGGCGCAATCAATCGCCGGGTGAGCGGGCGCTGGACCTGTTCGCACGCCTGGGTGTGTGGGATACGGCGCACAACAGCGGCGTCCTGATCTACGTGCTGCTGGCCGACCGGGCCGTGGAGATCGTGGCCGATCGCGGCATCCATGCCTGTTGCGGTGCCGAAAGGTGGTCGGCTGTGTGCCAGCGCATGGAAGCCCAGTTTGCGCAGGGACGCTTCGAGGCCGGAGCCCTGGAAGGCATCGTGGCCGTCAGCCACCTGCTGGTGCAGCACTTTCCGCGGGGCGCGGACCACGGCAACGAGTTGCCGGATCGGCCGGTCCTTCTTTGAACGACAACATCCTTGGAGACCTACCATGCAACTTCAATTTCTGGGTGCCACCGGCACCGTGACCGGTTCCAAATACCTGCTGCGCCATGGCGACGCGACCATTCTGGTGGACTGCGGCCTGTTCCAGGGATTCAAGCAGCTGCGCCTGCGCAACTGGGAGCCGCTGCCGGTCGCGCCCAAGACCGTCGACGCGGTCGTGCTCACCCACGCCCACATCGACCATAGCGGCTACCTGCCACTGCTGGCGCGACAAGGCTTTCGCGGCCGGGTTTACTGCACGTCCGCGACGCACGAGCTGTGCAAGATCCTGCTCACCGACAGCGGCCATCTGCAGGAGGAAGAGGCGAAGTTCGCCAACCGGCACGGTTTCTCCAAACACCAGCCCGCGCTGCCGCTGTACACCCGTGAGGACGCCGAGCGCTGCCTGAAGCTGTTCGCGCCACGTCCGTTCTCTCAGGACTTCGAGGCGCTGCCCGGACTCACCGCGCGGTTGACGCCTTCCGGGCACATGCTCGGCTCGGCCTTCGTGCACCTCAACGATGGCCGGCGATCCGTGCTCTTCTCCGGCGACATCGGCCGGCCTAACGACCCGGTGCTGCGCCCGCCGGTGCAGGTCCCCGGCGCCGACTACCTGCTGGTGGAATCCACCTACGGCAACCGCAAGCATGAAGCGTCCGACGCACTGGCGCAGCTGGAGACTGTCATCAACAAGACGGCCGCCCGTGGAGGGGTCGTGGTGATCCCAGCGTTCGCTGTCGGCCGAGCGCAGAGCCTGATGTACGGCATCTACCAACTCAAGAAGCAAGGGCGCATCCACCAGCACCTGCCCGTGTACCTGGACAGCCCGATGGCCATCGATGCCACACGGCTGTACCACGCCCATCGCGACGAGCACCGGCTCTCGCCCGAGGAATGCGAGGGCATGTGCCATGCCGCGAAGATCGTCAACAAGGTCGAGGAGTCCAAGGCGCTCAGCGCCGGTCGTGGACCGATGGTCATCATCTCCGCCAGTGGCATGGCCACGGGAGGCCGCGTGGTGCACCACCTCAAGTCATTCGCGCCCGACCATCGCAACACCATCCTGTTCGCCGGCTACCAGGCGGGCGGCACCCGTGGCGCCGCGATCGTGCACGGCGCGTCCACCGTCCGCATCCATGGCCAGGACGTGCCGATCGGCGCCGAGGTGGCCTCGCTCGACAACCTTTCCGCCCACGCCGATGCCGACGAGATCCTCGCGTGGATGCGCGGCTTCACGCAAACACCGCGCCGAACCTTCGTGACCCACGGCGAGCCGGAGGCGGCCGATGCGCTGCGCGCGCGGATCGACCATGAACTGGGCTGGTCGGTTGCCGTGCCCGAGTACCTGCAGACGGTGGATCTGGTATGACGGCGCACCTGCACGAGACCGGCACCGGCACCGGCACCGGAGAGGATGGCGTGAACACGCTGCAGGCGTGGCGCACCGGCATCGACACCCATCAGGAGCCGGTGGTCTACATGCGGCGCGACTGCCCTGTCTGCCGGTCGGAGGGTTTCACGACCCAGGCGCGCGTGCAGCTGACGGCCGGCCGCCGCAGCATCGTGGCGACGCTCAGCGTCGTCGATGGGGATTGGCTGGCCGAGAACGTCGCTGGCCTGTCCGAATCGGCATGGGCGTCGCTGGGGGCGCAGCCGGGCCAGCTGGTCACGGTGACCCATGCACCGCCGCTGGATTCGCTCAGCCATGTCCGGGCCAAGGTCTACGGCAATGCCCTGGGCGATGCCGAGTTCAGCGCCATCATCTCCGACGTCGCGGCGGGCCATTACTCGGACCTGCATCTGGCCACCTTCATCACCGCCTGCGCCGGCGATCGCCTGGACCTCGCGGAGACCGTCTCGCTCACGAACGCCATGATTGGCGTCGGTGACCGCATCGATTGGGGGCGCCCGCTGGTGGTGGACAAGCATTGCGTCGGCGGCCTGCCCGGCAACCGCACGACCCTGCTCGTGGTGCCCATCGTGGCCGCCTGCGGCCTCACGATGCCCAAGACCTCCTCGCGCGCCATCACCTCGCCGGCCGGGACGGCCGACACGATGGAGGTGCTGGCGCCGGTGAACCTGGATGTGCCGAGCATGCGGCGCGTGGTCGAACGCACGGGCGGCTGCATCGTCTGGGGCGGCTCGGTACGGCTCAGCCCCGCCGACGACATCCTCATCCGCGTCGAGCGGCCGCTGGACCTGGACAGCGAGGGCCAGCTCGTCGCCTCGGTCCTGTCCAAGAAGGCCGCCGCGGGCTCGACCCATGTGCTGATCGACCTGCCCGTGGGTGCCACCGCCAAAGTGCGCAGCGCGCAGGCCGCGGCGGCGCTCGGTCGGCGCCTGCAGGAGGTGGG
>NZ_JBMIRS010000040.1:0-14334 GCF_049198005.1 Paracidovorax sp. MALMAid1276
CGCATCCACTCATACCGATTGCACTCCAATGCGATCTTCAAAAAGACATTGAACAGGCTCTCAACGCCAAAATCATTGCAAAACTAAATCATTCTCATTTGTAATGTAGAATTCAAAGAGACCGCAAGCCACAGCCCTGCCGCCAGGGTTGCAGCCAGCACCCGCCATCCGACGTCGATGCCGTCGGGTCGCCTGGCCGGATACCGCCTGCCGCATGCACCTGCTCCCGGGCACGCCCCGGGGCGCACGCCCCGCCACACGCGCACGCTGCCATGCGCGCACCCCGGCCGGTGGCGGCCCATGCGGAGGCACCCGAGGCCGGGGCCCGCTGCAGCCAACCGCCTCCGCCCGCCATGAGCCCTCACGCCCTGCGCCGCTGGAGCTGGACCCACAAGTGGTCCAGCCTGGTGTGCACCGTCTTCATGCTGCTGCTGTGCCTCACCGGCCTGCCGCTGATCTTTCACCACGAAATCGGCCACCTGCTGGGTACCGAGGTGGGGGCGCCCGCCCTGCCCGCCGACACCCCGCGCGCCAGCCTGGACCAGGTGCTGGCGGCCGCGCACGCGCTGCACCCGGAGCGCGTCGTGCAATTTGCATCGCAGCCCGAGGACGACGATGCGCTGTGGTTCGTCACCCTCACGCCCACGCCGGCGCCCACGCAGGACTTCAAGTCCATCGCGGTGGATGCGCGGACGGCGGCGGTGCTGTCCGAGCGGCCGGTGAACGAGGGCTTCATGTACGTGATGTTCCGCCTGCATGTGGACCTGTTTGCAGGGCTCGCAGGCAAGCTGTTCCTGGGATTCATGGGGCTGCTGTTGCTGGTGGCCATCGTCACCGGTGTGGTGCTGTATGCGCCGTTCATGCGCAAGCTCGCGTTTGGTGAAGTGCGGCAGGACCGGTCCGCCCGCGTGAAGTGGCTGGACCTGCACAACCTGCTGGGCATCGTCACGCTGGTGTGGGCCTTTGTGGTGGGCGCCACGGGCATGGTCAACACCTGGGCCGACCTGATGATCAAGTACTGGCAGCACGACCAGCTCTCGACCTTGCTCAAGCCGTATGAAGGCCAGCCCATCGTGCCGGTGGCCGAGCGCGGGCCGCTGCAGCAGTCGCTGCACGCGGCGCAGGCGCAGGCGCCGGGCATGAAGCTGTCGTTCATCGCCTTTCCGGGCACGGCGTTTTCCAGCCCGCACCACAACACCTTCTTCCTGCGCGGCGAAACGCCGCTCACCTCCCGCCTGCTGCAGCCGGTGATGGTGGACGCGCGCACCGCGCAGGTCACGGCAGCGCCGCAGCTGCCTTGGTACCTCACGGCGCTGCTGGTGTCGCAGCCGCTGCATTTCGGCGACTACGGCGGCATGCCGATGAAGATTCTGTGGGCCTTGCTCGACATCGCCACCATCGTGGTGCTGGGCAGCGGGCTCTACCTCTGGCTGCGCAAGGGCGCGCCAGGGCGCAGCAGCGCGGCGGCCGGCGCCACCGACGCGGCGCCTGCGGACCTGTCGCCAGGCTTGGCGCGCACGGAAGGCGCCGCATGAACGCCCGGACGGGTACTTTCCGGGCCCTGTGGGGCTGGCCCATTGTGCTGGGCTTGCTCACGGCGTCCGGCCTGCTCACCGCCCTGGTGTCAGACACCTGGGGCGACTGGTGGTCGTGGGTGGGCCTGGGCGTGCCGGTGGCGGTGATGGGCTGGTTCGGCTGGCCGCGCCGCTGTGCGGATGCAGCGGACGGCCTTGCGCAACCCGCCCTCGGCGACCCCGGCGCCCCCGACGGACCACCGCCGGGCCAGCGCTGACGCCACCGTCCTCCTGCTGCGTCGCCGCCCTCACATTTTTTCAACCTCTTTGCCAACACCTCCCCATGCCCAGCGCTTTTCGTTCACACCCCGGCATCCCGCAGATGCACCCCACACCATCGCTGACAACCACCCCCATCGCCATGGCCGCCTCGGTCATGCTTATGGCCCTGGCGGCAGCGCCCGCCAGCCACGCACAGTCGACCGCGGCCCCGGCCGAGGGTGACGCCACGCGCACGCTCTCCACCGTCACCGTCAACGCCAGTGCAGACGCCTCTGCACAAGGCCTGTCGCCGGCATACCCCGGCGGCCAGGTGGCGCGCGGCGCCCGCGCCGGCATCCTGGGCACGCGCGACGCGATGGAGACGCCGTTTTCCAGCATCGCCTACACCCACGAGTTCATCCAGGACCGCCACGCCCGCAGCGTGGGCGACGTGCTGCAAAACGACCCCACCGTGCGCGTGGCGCGCGGCTTCGGCAACTTCCAGGAGTCGTACTTCATCCGCGGCTTCATCCTGGGCTCGGACGACACCGCGTACAACGGCCTGTACAGCCTGCTGCCCCGCCAGTACATCGCCACCGAACTGTTCGAACGCGTGGAGGTGCTGCGTGGCGCCTCGGCCTTCCTGAATGGCGCCACGCCGGGCGGCGGCGGCATTGGCGGCGCCATCAACCTGCTGCCCAAGCGGGCGCCCAACGAGCCGTTGAACCGGGTGACCTTTGGCGTTGCCAGCGGCGGCCAGACACAGGTGGCGGCCGACATCGCACGCCGCTTCGGGCCCGACGGCAACACGGGTATCCGCGTGAATGCTGCCGCCCGCAACGGCGGAACAGCGGTGGACAGCGAAGACGTGAAGCTGGGCGTGGTGGCCGTGGGCCTGGACTGGCGCAGCCGCGATGTGCGCTTGTCGGGCGACATCGGCTGGCAGGACCACCAGCTCAAGAACACGCGCACCAACGTGACCCTGGGCAGCGCCGTCACCACCGTGCCCGCAGCGCCTGACGGCCAGACCAATTTCGCCCAGCCCTGGAGCTACTCGAACGAGCGCGACACTTTCGGCACACTGCGGGGCGAATGGGACCTGTCGCCCACCACCACGGCCTGGGCGGCAGCGGGCGCGCGGCGGGGTGAAGAGGCCAATTCGCTAGCGAACCTGACGGTTTCCAACGCCAGCACGGGCGCCGCCACCACCTACCGTTTTGACAACACCCGCAAGGACAGCGTGAACACCGGCGAGCTGGGCCTGCGTGGCAAGCTGTCCACCGGCAGCGTGGGCCACGAATGGGTGGCCGTGGCGTCGCACTTCAGCGCCGACAAGAAAAACGCCTATGCCATGGACTGGGGCAACACCCAGGCCACCAACCTCTACACCCCCGTGGCCACCGGCCTGCCCGGCTTCAGCGCGGGCACGCTGTATGGCGGCGACCTGGCCAACCCGCTGCGCACCGGCAGTACGCGCCTGACGAGCGTTGCGCTGGGCGACACGATGTCGTTTATGGACCAGCGCCTGCTGCTGACGGTGGGCGTGCGCCACCAGTCCATGGACATCGCCAACTACGCCTACGGCACGGCCGTGCAGACCGACCGCTACGACCAAAGCCGCACCAGCCCGCTGCTGGCCGCCGTCTACAAGGTGGACAAAGGCCTGTCGGTGTATGCCAACTACGTGGAAGGCCTGACCCAAGGCCAGACGGCGCCCAGCACCGCCGCCAACCGCGGCGAAATGCTGTCGCCCTACGTGTCCAAGCAAAAGGAGGTGGGCGTGAAGTTTGACGCGGGCCGTATGGGCGGCAGCGTGGCGTTGTTCTCCACCACCAAGCCCCGTGCATACCTGGACGCAGCCAACATCTTCAGCACCCGCGGCAAGGACCGCCACCAGGGCGTGGAACTGGCGCTGCAGGGCGAGGCCGCCAAGGGCCTGCGCGTGCTGGGCGGGCTGACCTGGCTGGACGCCAAACAGGTCAGCACAGGCTCGGCCACCACCGACGGCCAGCGCGTGATTGGCGTGCCCAAGCTGCAGGCCAACCTGGGGGCCGAGTGGGATGTGCCCGGCGTGCCGGGCCTGGCGCTGGATGGCCGCCTGGTGCACACCGGTGCCAGCTATGCCAACGCCACCAACACCCTGCGCGTGCCCGGCTGGAACCGGCTGGACGTGGGCGCCCGCTACCTCACCGAGGTGCAAGGCAGGCTCGTCACGCTGCGCGCCCGCATCGACAACCTCACCAACCGCAACCACTGGGCCTCCGTAGGCGGCTACCCCGGATCGGGCTACCTGGTGGTGGGCGCGCCGCGCACGCTGTCGCTGAGCGTGAGCGTGGATTTCTGAGGCCCTGAATCCTTTCTTCATGGTTCCCAGAGCCAAAAAGCCACCAAGCGCTTGACCACCAGGCGCTGGCAGCTATCAAAAACAGAGCACGCCACAGCCCCAACGATCGGGCTGTGGCGTGCAGTGTGCAAACGTTCGTCCATCCATCACCAAGGAAACCACCATGTCGCTCACCCTGCGTTCCACCGCCCTTGCCGCTGCCCTGCTTGCCCTGGGCGCCACCACCGCCCAGGCCCACCAGGTCTGGCTGGAAAACGCCGGCGGCCAGGCCCGCCTGCACTTTGGCGAGTTCAATGAAAACCTGCGCGAGACCTCGCCCGGCCTGCTCGACAAGTTCAAGGGCGTGCCCGCGCTGGAGCAGCAAGGCCCCGGTGCCGCCGCGCCGCGCGTAGAAGGCCAGCTCGGCAAGGATGCCTTCAACTACCACGTGACCGGCACGCCCCAGACACTGTTCGCCGCACCCGTCTACCCGCTGATCGACCGCAGCAAGCGCAACCTGCCCGCCATGGCCTGGCAGCCCTCGGCCCGCTGGGTGGCAGGCCTGACGCAGGCCGTGGCGCCCACCGCGCCGCTGGACCTGGTGCCCACCGGCAAGCCCGGCGAGCTGAAGGTCGTCTACAAGGGCGCCCCGCTGCCCAAGGCCAAGGTGCAGCTGGCAGCCCCCTCGGGCTGGACGCGCGAGGCGGAATCGGGCGAAGACGGCACCGTCACCTTCGCAACGCCCTGGCAGGGCCAGTACGTGGCCGAGGTGAAGCACACCGACAAGACCCCGGGCGAGGCCCAGGGCGAGAAGGTGGGCGAGTTCAGCTACGTGACCACGCTCACCTTTGTGCTGGCCGACGGCATGGCGTCGCCGGCGCTGCCCCCCGCGCCCAAGGCGCACTGATCCCGGCCCGGCCGGGCCGCACCACAGCCACCCGTCCCTGCGGACTTGGGGAGCCATTTTTAGCAATCGAAATGGCTTGTAGCGCTTGATGCATAAGCGTTTACAGCTATGTAAACAGTAGCATCATGAACACTCCGAATCTGCTGCGCACCACGGTGGCCCAGGCGGCGGCGCTGGCCCTGTGCGGCACGGCGTGGGCCCAGACCCACACCGTGCCCGCCCCCACTGAAACGTCGACACCTGCGTCCTCATCTGCGCCCACTTCTGCGCCGTCATCTGCGCCCTCGTCTGCGCCCTCCTTGCGCCAGGTCGATGTGGTCGACTCCACCGCAGGCGCCGCCGCCACCCCCGCGCGGCGCGCGCAGAGCAGCTCGCGCCTGGGCCTGTCGGTGCTGGAGACGCCGCGCTCGGTGAGCGTGATCGACGGCGCGCTGATGGAGCAGCAGATGGCCACCACCGAGCGCGACGTGCTGCGCAACGCCTCGGGCGTGTCGTCGCGCAGCGAGTACTACGGCTCGTATTCGCAGTTCGCCATCCGCGGGCTGTGGGCCAACAACACCTACAACTACCTGCGCGACGGCGCCAAGTTCGTCCACCTGCTGGACCCGCCGCTGTTCAACATCGAGCGTGTGGAAGTCATCAAGGGCCCGGCCGCCCTGGAGTTCGGCCAGGTGGCGCCCGGCGGCCTGGTCAACTACGTGAGCAAACGGCCGCAGGCCGACCCGCTGCGCACGGTGAAGATCGGCGCCGGCAGCCACGGCTGGCGCAGCGCCGATTTCGACCTGACCGGCCCGCTGAACGAGAGCGGCACGCTGCGCTACCGGCTGGACGGCGGCGCCAGCCGGGGCGGCAGCTTTGTGGACGGCAACACGCCCCGCAAGCAGGGCGTGGCGGGCAGCGTGGAGTGGCAGATCACCCCGCACACCGTCTGGCGCGCGCAGGCCGAAACGCAGAGCATCGAAGGCGTCTCCACCGTGGGTCTGGCCGTGCCGGACCTTACCAACCCGCGCAGCGCCGATGTGCTGCCGGTGGGCGCGTTCTACGGCGAGCCCTGGCTGACCACCGATGGCCACCTGCGCTTTTATTCCACCGAGCTGACGCACCGCTTTGCCAACGGGCTGCAAGCCCGGGTGCACCTGTCGCGCAACGAGACCGACCGCAACGTGAATCTCCCCTCGCCCATGGGCCCCGTCACCAACGGCCGCGTGGCGCGGGGCTACTGGCTGGCGCCGGGGCAGGAATACACGTCCGACACCGCCCTGGCCGAGCTGCGGGCGCAGGCGCAGACGGGCGCTGTGAAGCACACCCTGCTGGCGGGCCTGGACTGGCGCACCATCGAGGGCATCTACGGCGCGCGCACCACCGGCAACCTGGGCGCCATTGATCTCTACCACCCTGTGGCGGGCCGGGTGCCGCCCGTGGCGTCTACCGGAGTGACGCGGCTGTCCTCGGATGCGCGCAACACCGGCGTGTTTTTGCAGGACCGCATGGTGCTCGGCGACTTCGGCCTGCTGCTGGGCCTGCGCCACGACCGCTTCAAGGACGCGTACACCAACCCCGTCACCGACATCAGCAAGACCCAGCCCAGCGCGGCGATCAGCTGGGAGCCCCGGCCGGGCAGCATGTTCTACGCCAGCCACGCCCGCTCGTTCCAGGCCAACACGGGCACCCTGCTGTGGGGCGACCGCGCGGCCCCGCCCTCGGAGGGCAAGCAGCTGGAAGTGGGCTGGAAGCAGGAGTGGCTGAACCAGCGCCTGATGACCACGGTGTCTGCCTTCGACCTGGAACTGACCAACGCGCCCGCCAGCGACCCCGCGCACACGGGCTACTCCGTACTCACAGCGCGCCAGCGCATCCGGGGTGTGGAGCTGGAGCTGCAAGGCCGCATCACCCCGGCCTGGACAGTGACGGCCCAGGCCAGCCTGCACGACCCCAAGGTGCTGGCCGACACCACGGCGGGCGCCAACGTCGGCAACCGCGTGGCACTGGCCACACGCCGCACTGCATCGCTGTGGACGCAGTACCGCGTGCCGCAGCTGCCCGGCCTGTGGGTGGGCGGCGGCCTGGTGCACCAGGGCGACAAGTTCACCGCCAACGACAACCGCTGGCGCCTGCCGGGCTACACCGTGGTGGACCTGGCCGTGGGCTACCAGTTTGCGGGCGGGGTGCGGCTGCAGGCCAACCTGAAGAACGCCGCCAACCGCCGCTACTACATCGACGCGACCACCACCGCCGCAGGCTTTGGCGCCGTGGTGCCGGGCACACCGCGCAGCCTGCAGGTGTCGCTGGACTATGCGTTCTGAACGCGGCGCACCCTGATTCATTTTTCTCAAACCATCGAAGGACCCACCCCATGACCCCCGGCACCCCAGCCCGCCGCTCTGCCCTCGCGCATGCGGCCCTGCTCGCGCTGTGCGGCGCAGCCCATGCGCAGCAGGCCACCACCGCCGACGCCGCTGCGCCCACGGCAGAGAAGACCCTTGCACCCGTCACCGTGAGTGCGGGCACGGACCAGGAGAACCCCACCGCCCCGGTCAGCGGGTTTGCGGCCAAGCGCGCGCTCAGCGCCACCAAGACCAACACCCCGCTGATCGAAACGCCCCAGGCCATCAGCGTGGTGACGCGGGACCAGATGGAAGCGCAGGGCGTGCAGACGCTGCGGCAGGTGACGGCGTACACAGCCGGGGCGGTGTCGAACTATTTCGACAGCCGCGTGGACAGCTTTGCCGCGCGCGGCGGCAGCGTGAGCCAGTACCAGGACGGGCTGCTGCGCACCTACGGCACCTACAACACCAGCCGCCCCGACCCCTACACGCTGGAGCGCGTGGAGTTTCTGCGCGGCCCCACCTCCGTGCTCTACGGCCAGGGCAGCGTGGGCGGCGTGCTCAACCTCACCAGCAAGCGCCCGCAGGCCGAAACCCTGCGCGAAGTGCAGGTGCAGTTGGGCAACAACAGCCGCAAGCAGATCGCCGCCGACCTGACGGGCGCGCTCGACAAGGACGGCCAATGGCTTTATCGCCTGGTGGCCGTGGGCCGCGACAGCGGCACGCAGGTGGACCATGTGGACGACGACCGCCTGGTGCTGATGCCTTCGCTGACCTGGAAGCCCAACGCAGACACGTCGCTGACGCTGCAGGCCCTGCACCAGAATGACCAAAGCGGCTCACTCATCGGCTTCTTCCCCTGGCAAGGCACGCAGCTGCCCAGCCAGTACGGGCAGATCCCGCGCAACACCTTCATCAGCGAACCGGGCTGGGACGCGTTCGACACCACCAACAACTCGTGGGGCTACCTCTTCAGCCACCGCCTGAACAACGCATGGACCGTGCGCCAGAACCTGCGCCGCACCGTGAGCGAGGTGGACTACCGCACCATCTACACCAGCTTCACGGCCAATGCCGCCGCGGGCCGCCCGGCGCGACCCGTGTTCAACAGCGACAACCGCACCCTGGTGCGCGACGCGGTGTGGAACCTGAACACCGGCCGCATGCTGCTCATCGACACGCAACTCGAAGGCAGGCTGAAGGCTGGTGGCACCGAACACACGCTGCTGGCCGGTCTGGACGTGCAGCGCAACCACACCGGCCAGCAGGCATGGCGCGCGGTGGCACCGGCCATCGACGTCTACAACCCCGTGTACGGCAACTTCACGCCGCCCACGGCCGCCCAGCTGGTGCGCCAGCCCAGCGTGGCGCAAAAGCAACTGGGCTTCTACGCGCAAGACCAGATCCAATGGGGCCGCTTCACCGCCACGCTGGGCCTGCGCCACGACAGCGCCAAGACCGACACCGAAGGCCGCCCTGCGGCCGCCGTGAACGACAAGGCCTGGACCAAGCGCGCCGGCGTCACCTACCAGATGGACGGCGGCTGGGCACCGTATGCGGGCTACAGCGAATCCTTCCAGCCGCTGGGCGGCGTGGACGCGTATGGCACCCCCTTCAAGCCCCAGCGCGGCGAGCAATGGGAAGCGGGTGTGAAGTGGCAGCCGCCCGGCCAGGGCATCAACGCCTATGCCGCCGTTTACCAGCTGCGCGAGAAGAACCGCAAGACCACCGACCCCGGCAACCCGCTCAACAGCCTGCAGATTGGTGAAGTGAAGGTGCAGGGCCTGGAAGCCGAAATGCAGGCCAGCCTGGCCCGCAACTGGGACTTCACCCTGGGCTACGCCTTCACCGACGCCAAGATCAGCCGCAGCAACGCCGGCGACCAGGGCCAGCCTGTGGCCAGCGTGCCGAAGCACACCGCATCGGCCTGGCTCAGCCACCGGTTTGCATCGCAGGGCCGCGGCGGCTGGGTGGTGGGCGCGGGCGTGCGCTACACCGGCTCGCAATGGAGCGGCACCAGCGCCATCAGCACACCGGCCGCCACCATCGCAGACGCCATGGTGGCGTACGACGCAGGCGACTGGCGCGTGGCCTTCAACGTGGTGAACCTGACGGACAAGGTGCACATCACCCAGTGCCTGGCGCGGGGCGATTGCTTCTATGGGCAGGCGCGCACGTACACGCTGACGTCGACGTACCGGTTCTGAGGCAGGCCACAGGGTCTGGCTCGAAGAAATTTGAGCCAAATCGGGCCTCAGCGCTTTATGGAAAAGCGTTGACAGCTATAAAAAGCAGAGCAAATCGAAAGACCCCGGCGGTCCGCGCTGGCGTCTTTTGATGAGGCCTTCCTCCAGGGGCTTTCTGCTGGCAGTAGCGGCCCCTTCATTTGACAGGCCCATGCCGGCCTCGCACAATCAAACCAGTTAGATGACTAGTTTGGAGGCCCGACGATGCACACATGGCCCGTTCAGGATGCCAAGGCGCGGTTCAGCGAATTTCTGGATGCCTGCCTTGCGGAAGGCCCACAGATGGTGACCCGGCGAGGCGCCGAGGCTGCGGTTCTCGTTCCCGTCCAGGAATGGCGGCGCATGCAGGCCGCCGCTCGGCCCTCCTTGAAACAACTGCTGCTCTCCGACACGTTTCGCACTGAACTGGTCGTGCCCGCGCGTGGGCAAGCCAGGCGGCGCAACGTGGAGCCCCAGCCGTGACGCGCAGCTACCTGCTCGACACCAATGTGGTGTCTGAACTGCGCAGGCAACGCCCCCACGGGGCGGTGGTGGCGTGGCTGGAGTCGCTCGACGATGCTCAGCTGTTTCTGTCGGCCGTTACCCTGGGTGAAATTCAGGCAGGCATCGAACTCACACGCGACCAGGATCCCCACAAGGCCACCGACATCGAGACCTGGCTGGAGCTGGTGGCGGGCGCCTACAACGTGCTGCCCATGGACGCGGCCGTAGTCCGGGCCTGGGCCAGGCTGATGCACAGAAAATCCAACACCCTGTATGAAGACGCCATGATCGCCGCCACCGCCCAAGTCTACGGCCTGACGGTGGCAACGAGGAACGTGGCGGATTTCAACGCGCTGGGGGTGGAGGTTTTCAACCCGTTTGGATCGACGCAGGAGTCTGCGCGGTAGAAGGCATCCGCTACCGCCCCAGCACCACCACATGCACCGCCGTGCGCACCTGAAAGCCCAGGCTTTCATACAGGCGAATCGCCGCCGCGTTGGTCGCCCACGCATGCAAGAACGCCTGATCGCCCCGCTGCTAAATGCGGTGGGCCACCACGGAGGAGAGCCTGCGCGCGAAGCCGTGGCCGCGAAAGTCCGGGTGCGTGCAAACGCCGCTCACCTCGGTGCCGCCGGCAAAGCGCATGCGCTCGCCCGCCATGGCCGCCAGCCGGCCGTCCACGCGAATGCCGATGAAGCGGCCCATGGTGTGGGTGCGGGGCAGGAAGGGGCCGGGCTCGGTCAGCTGCGCCAGGGCAAGCATGTCGGCAGCGTCCGCATCGCCGAGCTCGATGATCGCGGCGCCGCCCGCCTCGGCATCGATGGGTCGCGTCGCCAGCATCTGCACCCCTTCTGCGCGGCGCAGGGCCTGCAGCCCCGGGGGCACGGGTGCGGGCCGGGCCTGCAAGACGAACACGCTCTCGCCCGGCGCGACCAGGGGCGTGAGCGCGGCCACGCTGGCGTCGTCGTCGTCGCAGCGGGCGGATGCAAAAAGGTGGATGTCCCGGCGGTAGCGCCGGGCCAGCTCGCCGCCTTCTGACAGCGCCGGCGCGTGGGCCAGCGACGCCCACACGGGGCGGTCGAACGGGTCATTGTGCTTGGTCGTCATGCTTTCGGGCCTTTGACGGATGGGTTGGCGGACGGCCTGCGGCGGGCGGCCAGGCGCTTGCGGGCTGCGGGATCGGTGGCGATGCGGGCGGCAGAGCGCTGCAGCAATGAGTCGCGCGCAAGGCCTTGTTCCAGCGCGGCCAGCTGCGCCAGCAGCGGCCCTTCCAGCGGCGCACACACCTGCGCCACCGAGGCTTCGATCAGCGGCCACACATCGCGCTGGGCGCGCTGCACCAGCACCTGTCCTGCGGGGCTGAGCGCCACGCGGCGCACGCGCCGGTCGCCCTCCATCGCTTCAGACTGCACCAGGCCGCTGTCTTCCAGCCCCTTGAGCGACCGCGTGACCACGGGCTGGCTCACGCCCACGGCCTGGCTGAGTTCGCCCACACCCAGCGCGCCGTGCCGGTGCAGCGCTGCAAGCAGCGGGAAGTGCGCTGCCGGCATGTCGATGCCGTGCTCGGCCAGCAGCGCCTGGGTTTGCGCCTGCAGCGCCTCGCCGATGCGCTTGAAGCGAGTGCCGAGGGTGAGGAAGCCGAGTTCCTTGACGATGTCTTCCACCATGATTTATTACTCCAGATATATATCATGATATTTATTTTTCATCCCGCGTCAACCGTGTACGGCGGCTCGGCAATCGCCCACGCACGCAAAGGCATTCCAGACTCCTGATACTGCGCCTCCAGGGGCTTGCCGTCCGGCGGCCCACCCGCACACTTTGGAGCCGTGGCAATGCACACAAAGCGCTATGCAGCAGCCCTGGGCATGACGCTCTGGACCGTCTGGGCGCCCGCCCAAACCGGGACGCCCGTGGTCCTGGACGACCTGGGCGGCCTGCGCATGGACAAGACCGAGGTCACCATCGCCCAGTTCGCACGCTATGCGCGGGCGACCGGCACCACCACCCGCGCGGAGCGCGAAGGCGGCGGTTTTGAGTACGCGGGCGGGTGGCAGCGCCGCGCGGGCTGGACCTGGCAACGCCCCGACGGCGTGCCGCCAGACACCGACGAACTGCCCGCCGTGCATCTCACCCATGCCGAGGCCCAGGCCTATTGCCACTGGGCAGGCGGCCGCTTGCCCTTTGCCACCGAGTGGCGCGCCGCCGGCTTCACCGAGATGCGCAGCCAGCCACCCGCACCCTGGGTGCGTGGCACCACCTACCCCTGGACCACGGGCCTCAGCCCGCAGGGCGCCAATACCAGCGACCCCGACCCCTGGCCCCGCGCCGCACCCGTCAACGCCACCGCCGCCGGGGTCAACGGCCTGCACGACATGGGCGCCAATGTGTGGGAATGGGCGGCCGATGCGCGCGGTGACGAGCGCCGCACGATGGGCGGTTCATGGTGGTATCCCGCGTCGCAAATGCGCGCGGATGTGGAGGCCTGGAAGCCGGCGGACTTCTATGCGGTCTACATCGGATTTCGCTGCGTGTACGACCGGCACGCGCCCTTGAAGCCGCGTTGAATGAAAAAGCCCCCCGGCCTGTCGAAACCGGGGGGCCACTGCGGTGCCTGATACTGCGCGTCGCTCAGCGTCACACGTTCATGATCGACACGAGGCGCGTGTTCAGATGCGCCTCGATGGCCTCGGGGCCGCCTTCGGAGCCATAGCCCGAGTCCTTCAGGCCGCCAAACGGCAGCTCGGCCGCAGGGGCTGCGGCCTGGTTGATCCAGAGCATGCCCACTTCCAGGCGCTGGGCCAGCAGGTGCGCGTTCTTCAGCGACGAGGTGAACGCATAGCCGGCCAGACCAAACGGCAGGCGGTTGGCCTCGGCAATGGCGTCTTCGATCTTCTCGAACCCGCGCACGGCGGCCACGGGGCCAAAGGGTTCTTCGTTGACGATGCGGGCCGAGAGGGGCACGTCGTTGAGCACCGTGGGCGCAAAGAAGTTGCCTTCGGTGCCGATGCGCTCGCCACCGGCCAGCACCTTGGCGCCCTGCTGCACGGCGTCGGCCATCAAATCGGCCATGGCGGTGACGCGGCGGGGGTTGGCCAGCGGGCCCATCTGCGTGCCGGCCGTCAGGCCGTCGCCCACCTTCAGGCCCTGGGCGTACTTGGCGAATGCAGCCACGAAGTCGGCGCGGATGCTTTCGTGCACCAGGTAGCGCGTGGGCGAGATGCAGACCTGGCCCGCGTTGCGGAACTTGGCGCCACTGCTGATCTTGATGGCCAGTTCCAGGTCGGCGTCTTCGGCCACGATGACCGGAGCGTGGCCGCCCAGCTCCATGGTCACGCGCTTCATGTGCTTGCCGGCCATGGCGGCGAGCTGCTTGCCCACGGGCGTGGAGCCGGTGAAGGTGACCTTGCGGATGATGGGGTGCGGAATGAGGTAGTTGGAGATCTCGGCCGGGTCGCCATACACCAGGCCCACGGTGCCTGCAGGCACGCCGGCATCAGCAAAAGCGCGGATCAGCTCGGCCGGGCTGGCGGGGGTTTCTTCCGGTGCCTTGACGAGGATGGAGCAGCCGGCGCCCAGCGCGGCGGCCAGCTTGCGCACCACCTGGTTGATGGGGAAGTTCCACGGCGTGAAGGCCGCCACGGGGCCCACTGGGTCCTTCAGCACCATCTGCGTGGCCTTGAGGTTGCGCGAGGGCACGATGCGGCCGTACACACGCAGCGACTCGTCGGCAAACCATTCGATGATGTCGGCCGACGCCATGGTTTCGACCTTGGCTTCGGCCAGGGGCTTGCCCTGCTCCTGCACCATGATGGCGGCGATGGATTCGGCACGTTCGCGCATCAGGGCCGCAGCGCGGCGCATGGTCTTGGCGCGCTCGGCGGCGGGCATGTCGCGCCAGGCTTCAAAGCCCTTTTGCGCGGCGTCCAGCGCACGGTCCAGATCGACTTGGGTGGCGTGAGCCACACGGCCAATTTCTTTGCCCGTGGCGGGGTTGAACACGGCCAGGGTCTTGCCCTCGGCGGCGTCTTGCCACTGGCCTGCGATGAAAAGCTGGGTGTTGGGATAGGTCATGGGCCTTGATCAGGTGTTGGAGGGAAAGCGGACGAAAGACTATACGCCTGCGATGATGGCTAAGCTATCAGAGCCTGTTCAACGTCTTTTTTGAGTCGCACAAATGCCTTTCCGGGATGGGATGCCAGGCGCGGTGCGCAGTGGATAGCCCGGCTATCCACAAGCGCCGCAACGCCGCAGACCGCCCGGCAAGGCACTTGCC
>NZ_JBMIRS010000044.1:0-4811 GCF_049198005.1 Paracidovorax sp. MALMAid1276
CCGGCCGCTTGCATGGGCATGAGCCCATGCGGCGCACCCGGCGCATCCACTCATACCGATTGCACTCCAATGCGATCTCCAAAAAGACATTGAACAGGCTCTAAGGCGGTCTCAGCCCTCTTCCCCATCACTGCCCGGCGCGGGCTCACGCACGCCGGATCCCTTGCCCTTGGCTTTGGCCCGGGCGTCCTTTTTGGCCTGGCGCTTGGCGTCTTCGGCCAGCCCCGCAGCGCGCCAGGCCTCGAACTCCTGCGGCGTCTCCAGCGTGATGCGGCCCAGCGTGGCGGTGCGGAAGTCGGTCATCACGATCTCGGCCGTCTTTTGCAGGTTGACCCGGCCGCCGGCCATCATGGCACCCCGCTTCTTGCCGATGGCGGCCAGTAGCTCGTCGTCCTGCATCTCCGCCATGGCGCCGGCCGGCAGGCCCAGCTTGTAGCGTGCCTCCAGCAGCGGGGCATAGTGCTGCTGCAGGCGGCGCAGCAGCTCCAGCGCCACCAGTTCTTCGTCGTACGCATTGCGGCCCACGGCGCCGCTGGCGGCCAGGTTGTAGCCGCTCTCGGGCACGATGATGCGCGGCCACAGCATGCCGGGCGTGTCCCACAGGTAGAAGTCGTCGGCCAGGGTGATGCGCTGCTCCAGCTTGGTGATGCCGGCCTCGTCGCCCGTCTTGGCCTGGCGTTTGTTCGACAGCGTGTTGATGAGGGTGGACTTGCCCACGTTGGGCACGCCGCAGATCAGCACCCGCATGGGCTTGGCCATGCCGCCGCGCTGGGGGGCCAGCAGGTGGCAGGCGTCGATGAGCTTGCGCGCGGGCGCGGGGTCGGACGCGTCGAGCGGCACGGCGCGCGTCTCGCTCTGGGCGTTGTACCAGTCCACCCACAGCGCCGTGCGCTCGGGGTCGGCCACGTCCTGTTTGTTGAGCACCTTGAGCGTGGGCTTGTGGCCGGTGATCTCGGCCAGCAGCGGGTTGCTGCTCGACCCCGGCAGGCGCGCGTCCAGCACCTCGATCACCACGTCGATGTCCTTGATGCGTTCGGTGATGGCTTTGCGGGTCAGGTGCATGTGACCGGGGAACCACTGGATGGCCATGCGGGGTACTTTCTCTCTGGTTGGGGATGCTGGCGAAGGGTGGCAAGGATAATCGCGGTCTTCACCGCTGATCGCCACCCTGCTTTTTACCCATGCCTGCACCCACCGACAAAACCCGCCCCGCCGCCACCGCCCAGGCCGACAAGGAGCTGCTTTTCAAGGGCGTGACCTGCGCGCTGATCGGCCTGGTGATCCTGCTGGCGCCCTACGTGGCGCGGTCGGACAGCGTGCGCGAGCTGATGGCGCAGGCCACGCTGGTGGGCTGGTTTGCGCTGGTGCTGGGCATTGCGTTCGGCGTGCAGTACGGTGTGCGCCGCGCCCGGGCCGGGCGCCGCAAACCATGACGGATGCCGCCGGCAGCGTGCCCGCCCGCGCGGTGGATGGCGCCTCGGCCCAGGCCATGTTCGCTGCCGTGCAGCAGCAGGCCAGCACCTTGGGCGTCACGTTGCGCGCCCCGCCGCCCGCGCCCACCACCTGCTGCGGTCGGGGCTGCAACGGTTGCGTGTGGGAAGGGTTTCTGGACGCCGCCGAATACTGGCGGCAAGAGGCGCTGCTGCAGCTGGCGCCCTGACACTTTGCATCAAAACCGGCCCCAGCGCTTTATGGACGGGCCTTTACAGCTATACAAAAAATAGCATTGCGCTGCCCGGGGGAGCGCTTCAGCCCAGCTCCTTCACCGCCATGTACTGCTCGCGCCATTGTTCGAATGGCAGCGTGTCGGCCGCCTCGATCGCCTTTTGCGCGGCGATCGATTCGCCGGCCAGGGCCGCGTAGCGCGCCTGCTGCGCGGGCGCCCAGGGCAGGCCGAGCAAGGCATCGCGCGCCGCCACCGACTGGTGGCGCGCAAAGGCTTCAAAACTGTGGCCGTGCTGGCCCGTGATGTGCTCAAGCACGCGGGCCGACGGGGTGCGCTCGGGTGCGTCCATAAGGGTGCGGGCATCGCGCAGTGCGCTGCTGTAGTCGGTCGAGCCATGCGCGGCATCCAGCGCGGCGGCCAGGGGCTCGCAGGCGGCCAGCACCTCGCTGCCCCAGTCGGCCAGCGTCACCTTGTGGCCGCCGCGCGAGAGCTGCAGGCCGCTTTCGCGGCCGCGCTCGGCCGTGAGGTGCTGGTTGTGCTTGAGCTCGGCGATCTCGGCCGGTGTGTCGGGCGGGCTGTCGGCCAGCAGGCAGTGCAGCAAAAACACGTCCAGCAGCCGCATCGTGGGCGCGGTGATGCCCACGGGCACGAACGGGTCCAGGTCCATCAGGCGCACCTCGACGTATTCGACGCCGCGCTCGCGCAGCGCGTGCAGCGGGCGCTCGCCGGTGCGCACGGTGCGCTTGGGGCGGATGGTGCCGTAGAACTCGTTTTC
Source organism: Paracidovorax sp. MALMAid1276 (assembly GCF_049198005.1). Taxonomy (NCBI): domain Bacteria; kingdom Pseudomonadati; phylum Pseudomonadota; class Betaproteobacteria; order Burkholderiales; family Comamonadaceae; genus Paracidovorax; species Paracidovorax sp. MALMAid1276. Next base: position 2,442 of record NZ_JBMIRS010000044.1, read on the forward strand.
GATCTGCAGCAGGCTGGTGCCCAGCTGGTTGTAGTCGCCGCCGGGGTTGCGCACGCCCAGGGTTTCGTAGGCCGGATACGGCTTGGTCAGCGCCTCGTGCAGCGAATTGGCATAACCGGTCAGGCCGTTGTAGCTCACGGCCAGCGTGGACTGCGCGTCGCTCTGGTAGCCCAGGCGGCCCATGCGCAGGGAGGTGGCGTGCGGCAGGTACAGCGCGTGGCCGCCCTCCATGCGCTGCAGGCCGTGCTCGCGCCCTTCCACAAAACAGGGGCACAGCGCGGGCGAGGCGCCAAACAGGTACAGCAGCACAAACGCGTGGCGGCGAAAGTTGCGAATCAGCGAGAAATACTGCTCGCTCGTCACGCCCGGCATCGACCAGTTGTAGTGGATGCCCGAGATGGTCTGCATGCGCCGCCCGTAGCGGTGGCCCAGGCCCATGCGGTAGACGCTCTTGGCGCGGCCAATGTTGGAGCCGCCGTAGCGGCCCAGGGGAATGGTTTCGTCGGTGGGCAGGCCGCAGGGCATGCTGGACGCCCACAGCAGCTCGCCGCCGTGGTCGCGCAGCGTGCGGTGCACGAACTGGTGCACTTCGGTCAGCTCATCCAGGCACTGCTGCACGCCCTGGTGCGCGCCGGTGATGAGTTCGAGCTGCGACTCGCTGTAGTCAGTGGTGATGAGCGGGTGCGTGAGGGCGGAGCCCAGGGCCAGCGGATGCGGCGTGAGCGCCAGGCCGCCCGTGGGCAGCACACGCAGGCCTTCCTTTTCGATGCCGCGGCGAATCCCCCCCAGGGCATCCGCCGGGTAGGCGGCCAGTCTCTCTTGCAGTGTGCTCATAGGTTTTTTACCGATCCAACTTTTGTCGGCCCGGAACTTAGCACGTTGAGGACAGGCCCGCCCAAGGGGACGTCAAGCCCTTGCGGCCAGGGCGCGTCCGACTTCGTTGGCGCCCTGCGCCGCGCCACTTTGTGGTACTTGCTCGCCCGCGCGTTCGGTCACCTCGGCCAGGCGTGCGGCCAGCTGCTCGGGCACGTCGGCCCCGATCCCCAGATGGAGGCCCTGCGTGAGCGTGATGTGCGCGGCCTCGAAGGTGCCGGCGCCTGCACACAGGATGGTGCGGGTGGGCGCGCTTTCGTGCGCCAGCACCAGCATGGCGGGCACCACGGCCTCGGGCTTCAGGGCCGCCAGCACTTCCTCGGGCATCAGGCCTTCGGTCATGCGCGTGGCAGCCGTGGGGGCCAGGGCGTTCACGCGGATATTGTTCTTCGCGCCTTCGATGGAGAGCGTCTGCATCAACCCCACCTGGGCCAACTTGGCCGCGCCGTAGTTGGCCTGGCCGAAGTTGCCATACAGGCCGGTGGACGAAGTCGTCATGACGATGCGGCCATATTGCTGCGCCACCATGTGCGGCCACACGGCCTTGCAGCAATTCGCCGCGCCCATCAGGTGCACCTGCACCACCAGGGCAAAGTCGGCCATGTCCATCTTGGCAAACGACTTGTCGCGCAGGATGCCGGCGTTGTTGACCAGGATGTCGACCCGGCCCCAGGCGTCGATGGCCTGCTGGACCATGGCCTCGACCGCGGCGAAGTCGGTGACGGAGGCGCCGTTGGCCAGCGCCTCGCCGCCCGCTGCGCGGATCTCGTCGACCACCGCCTGCGCCGCGCCCACCGTGGCGCCGCTGCCATCGACCGCGCCGCCCAGGTCGTTGACCAGCACCTTGGCGCCGCGCGCCGCGAGCGCCAGCGCATGCTGGCGGCCCAGGCCGCCGCCGGCGCCTGTGACGATGGCCACGCGGCCTTGGAAGTCGATACCCATGTGAGCTTCTCCTGTGGTGTTTGACGGGTGGGTCGGGTTGCTGAAGTTCGGCATGGCGCGCCCGGCAGGCGCGCCGCGCGGGCGACTGTACGCGAGAAGCCCGCCCGAGAGGGTTGCGCGTGTGACTGCACCGCGTGCTTCCGGTATGGTGTGCGTCCGCACCCCCACCCCCCTCCCCCCAAAAAGGACCACCGCATGAAAGCCATCTGGAACGGCGTCACCGTCGCCGAAAGCAACGACACCGTGGTTGTCGAAGGCAACCACTACTTCCCCGAGAGCGCCCTCAAGCGCGAATATTTCACCTTCAGCAACCACAAGACCATGTGTGCGTGGAAGGGCCAGGCCAGCTACCTCTCGCTGCTGGTGAACGGCGAGATGAACGCCGACGCTGCCTGGTTCTACCCCGACCCCAAACCCGAAGCCGAAGAGATCCGGGGCCGCGTGGCGTTCTGGAAGGGCGTTAAGGTCATGGACTAAGAACGTGTTTACGATCTCGCAGGGGATCGCGTTGGAGCGCAATCGGGATGAGTGGATGCCTCGGATGCGCCGCATGGG
>NZ_JBMIRS010000081.1:0-54683 GCF_049198005.1 Paracidovorax sp. MALMAid1276
CCATCAAGCGTTGATAGCTATAAATTTAGTAGCTTGGCGCGGCAGCGGGCGTGTCCCGGTGCCCACGGTGTGGGGGGGTCATCCGTTCATCTTTGCGGCGCCGTTGCGCCCGTCTGCAGTCCAAAGCCGCATTTCGATGCGCACAGACTTCGCGCCCGCTGCGTCCCCCGGTCAAAGCGCGGCGCTGCCGCAGCGCCGGTCACGCTCATGGGCTGCGTGCAGACCGCCGGGCAGGCGCGGCGGCGATGGAGCAAGCGGTGGGGCGGGTGGGCGATGTGATGGGCGTGATCAACCTGCTGCAGGTGGGAACGGCGCGTGAGGGGGTGCGCTATCCAAGCTTGCACCGGTGAAGGGTCGTGCGCATTTGTGCGGATAAGCGCCGCAGTCCCCGGCGCGCCAAGGCTCCTAGACGAATAACGTGGACAGCAGGTGCACTGGCACTGGCAAACCGGGCGTGGCGTCCGTCGCTTCGAAGAAGTCCGGACCCTGTTGGGCTGGCCGGATGGACGAAAAAATAGGCGGAAACTGAGGCTGGCTGATGTGGTGCTTGGTCTTGCATTCGTCGCATGCATGCAGCTTGGGTAGAAATTGGCGGTTCTTGCGTGATCCCACCGGCCCCAGGGTGTCCCAGACGACGCGTGACGCTTCGGCAGACACCGGCTTGCAGTGATTGCGCCAATCCACATTCCCCATCACAGCCACGTAGAAGCCGAGAAGGTTGGACACCAGGTCTTCTTCGCTGAACCCGCTGTCTGTGAAGGCAGACAATGAAGCCTGGACATCTTCGAAGCCCATAGAAACCTCTTTGAAGATGGCCAGCGCCACTGAGCGCTGTGAGGCCAGCGGCAACCCCTTGCGGACGAAGTAGAACTTCATGAAGTCGCGCGAGAGGCCGAACTTGCGCATCCCCTGTCGGTACATCACCAGATGGTGGTCCGGACGCCCAGGGACTTGCAGGCCGCGCTCCAGCGATATGTCCTTCCACAGGTAGGCAGCGCTCGCGTGCCGGTTTGCCGGCTTTTCGACCGAAACCAGATGGCCTATATCTATCCAACCACAGTTGCATGTGTAGATCAGGCGGTTGGGGATGTCAGAGCGGGAAGACATGTTGGGGAGGCGTGTAGTTGGAGGAAACGGACTTTCCGGGGTGCCGGCCAAGTCCTGTGAGATCAGTCGAAATGGGTGATCTCAAAGCGGATGGATGGTGTGCCGGCATCACTGTCTTCGTAGGTTGCTAGCAAAACCAGATCGTGCGTCTTGGAGGTGTACGCCGCCTCACGGAGTCCGGGCGAAACGGCGTGCATATTGCTGGTAGCCTGCGCATCAGGCCCCGTGCCGACGGGTTGCACATTCAGCGCCTGCAGTTGCAGGTTCATCTGGTCCCAGACAGCGGTGACAGCTTCCGGTGGCACCTTGAAGCTCAGCTGCGATTGCGGTGCCTTATTTCCATCACCCACCGAGCCGAAATACTCGCGGCCCTGTGCGAAGTCGGGCACCTGAAGATCGCGAATCAACGAGGAGATTCCCAGGTAATACGCGGGCGAACCGGGTTGCGTTACATAGTCTTCCACTGCAAAGAGATAGCCCACCGTGGCTACCGCAGCCATGCCAACAACCGCAGTCATGGCAGCGGTCACTTGAAAGATGTTTCGAAGGGAATACATTGCCATTGGACGGCCGACGTCCAAGAGGTCGGCGCAAAAAACCAGACGATTCTGGCTTTGAAGCCCTGCGACACCGGTGTAAGAGTTGTAATGGGCCGTACGCCAGGCCTGCCAGTTGCATGCCGCCGCCCAGTCCAAGGGAATTCCTTATCAGCTCTGGGAGGAAGGTGTTGCACATTGCGTGCTCACAACAAACTTGGAGGTTCATATGCGATCGCGTTTCGCTCCTGCTTTCCACCTACCCGCCCCCGTGCTGGCTGTCGTTCTGGCGTGTCTTGTCCCCGCCACGGTATCGGCAAAACCATTCAAGTGGGCCGGCTCCAGCGACATCCAGACCATGGACATCCACTCGCAAAACAGTGCCCTGGGCAATGGCATCCACGCGGCGGTGTACGAGTCGCTGGTCATGTTCAACAGCCGCACACTGAAGGTCGAGCCCGTGCTGGCCACGTCCTGGCAGCAGGTCAGCCCTACGCAGGTGCGCTTCAAGTTGCGCCAGGGCGTGAAGTTCAGCGACGGCTCGGTGATGACGGCCGACGACGTGGTGTATTCGCTGCAGCGCGCGATGAGCAAGACCTCCACCTACTCCATCTACACGCAGGGCATGGACCGCATCGCCAAGGTGGACGGCGAGACCATCGACATCTTCCTGAAGAACCCCAACCCCGTGCTGCTCAACCAACTGACCGAGCTGCGCGTGATGAGCAAGGCCTGGGCCGAGAAAAACAATTCGGTCGAGCCCAAGGACATCAAGGCCAAGGAAGAGACCTTCTCGCACCGCAACGCGCTGGGCACCGGGCCTTTCGTGCTCAAGGAATGGGTGCCCGACCAGAAGATCGTGTTTGCCACCAACGCGCACTGGTGGAACGCGGGCAAGGCCGAAGGCAACGTCACCGAGATCACCTACCTGCCCATCAAGTCCGAGGCCACGCGCATCGCGGCGCTGCTGTCGGGCGAGGTGGACATGGTGCGCGACACCAGCCTGCAGGACCTGGCGCGCATCAAGGCCCATCCCGGCCTCAAGGTCATGGAGATGGTGGAGAACCGCACCGTGTACCTGGCGCTGGACCAGTTCCGCGACGAGCTGCCGGGCAGCAGCGTCAAGGGCAAGAACCCGCTCAAGGACCTGCGTGTGCGCAAGGCGCTGTACCAGGCCATCGACAGCGCCACGCTGCACCGCGTGACCATGCGCGGCATGTCCACGCCCACGGGCGCGCTGGTGCCGCCGCTGGTCAATGGCTGGACCGAGGCCGTGGACCAGCGCCTGCCGTTCGACGCGCAGGCCGCGAAGGATCTGCTCGCCCAGGCGGGCTATGCCGACGGCTTCGAGGTGGACTTTGCCTGCAGCAACAACGCCATCGTGCAGGACGAACAGCTGTGCCAGGCCATCACCGCCATGTGGTCGCGCGTGGGCGTGCGTGCCAAGCTGCGCACCTCGCCCGCCGTCAGCTACTACCCCATGGCGCAGCGGCACGAAGCCAGCATTGCGCTGCTCAGCTGGGGCGTGCCCACGTTCGATGCGCTCTACACCCTGCAGTCGCTCGCCCGCACCAAGACCACGGGCGGCGACGGCAACTACAACCTGGGCCGCTACAGCAATGAACGCATGGACTATGTGGTGGACCGCGTGAAGACCGAGACCGACCTGCCGGTGCGCAACCGCCTGCTGACCGAAGGCCTGCAGCTGCAGAACGACACCGTGGCCCACATCCCCCTGCACAACCAGATGCTGGCCTGGGCCATGAAGAAGAACGTGGAGCTGGTGCAACGCACCGACAACCGCATCGACTGGCGGCTGATCAAGATGAATTGAAGCCCCCCCCTGAGTCGCTGCGCGCCTTCCCCCCCTGGGGGACGCCGCCCGTGCGGCGGGGCGGCCCTTGCACGGCGGCCCTGGCCTGAGGCCGCGCCTATCGCTGGCGCTGCGGTGACTGGGTCAGGCCTCAGGTTGGCGCATGCTAGGCGCCGTGCCCCGCCAGCCACTCGCGCAGTGCCAGCTCACCCCGGGGCGTGAAGCGCACCACGCGTGAACCGGCCGCGCGCTCCGCCCAGCCGCCCTCCAGCAGGCGCTGGAACAGCGCTGCGCCCAGCGCGCCGCCCAGGTGGTGGCGCCGCTCGCTCCAGTCCAGGCAGGGGCGGCACAGCGTGCGTCGCTGCTGTGCGAGGCGCGAGGTGTCGATGCCCACCGTGCTGAACCACTGCGCGCCCGCTGCGGTCAACTCCGTGCCGTGCGCTGTGGCCTGCACCAGGCCGTTGTGCAGCAACGCCTCATAGAACTGCACACCCACCTCACCCGCCAGGTGGTCATAGCACACGCGCGCGCGGCGCAGGGCGGGCTCGCGCGGGCTGGCACGCAGGCGCACGGCACCCGAGCGAAAAGCCACATTCATCAGCGATTCCAGCAACTGCGCCACATCGCGGTCGGCCAAGCGGAAGTAGCGGTGCCGGCCCTGGCTCTCCACCGCCAGCAAACCGGCATCCAGCAACTTGGCGAGGTGCGCGCTGATGGTTTGTTTGGTCACTCCCGCCACATCGGCCAGCTCGGTCGCCGTGAGCGCGCGGTCGGCCATCAGGGCCGTGAGGACTTCAGCGCGCGCGCTGTCGCCGATGAGCGCCGCAATGCGCGCGATGTGGGGTCCGTCTTTCATGGTTCGATCTTGGGCGAACTATCGAGGTGCGTCAAGCGCCTATCGTGGAGGCCTTCTCTTTCACCACCGGTTTGACGACACCATGATCACCTGCTTCATCCGCTACGAAATCGACCCCTTCCAGCGCGACCTGTTCGCCGAATACGCACGCCGCTGGGGCCAGATCATCCCCCGCTGCGGCGGCCACCTGCTGGGCTACTTCCTGCCGCACGAAGGCAGCAACTACGAAGCCTGGGGCCTGATCGGCTTTGAATCGCTGGCCTCCTACGAGGCCTACCGCGCGCGCCTGCGCACCGACCCCGAGGGCCGCGCCAACTTTGCGCTGGCGCAGGAAAAGCGCTTCATCCTGCGCGAGGAGCGCACCTTCACCCAGGGGGTGGAGGGCACGCTGGGCCTGCCGGCGCACCCGCAGGAGGCCACCGCATGATGGCCGTGATCTTCGAGGTGACGCCCGCGCCCGGCCAGCGCGGCGCCTACCTGGATGCCGCGGCCGCGCTCAAGCCGCTGCTGGCGCAGATCGATGGCTTCATCTCCATCGAGCGCTTTGAAAGCCTGAGCGAGCCCGGCAAGCTGCTGTCGCTGTCGTTCTGGCGCGATGAAGATGCCGTGGCGCGGTGGCGCCAGCAGGAGGCGCACCGCACCACCCAGTCGGCCGGGCGCCATCACGTCTTTGCCGACTACCGGCTGCGCGTGGCGGCCGTGGTGCGCGACTATGGGATGAACGACCGGGCGCAGGCGCCCGGTGATTCGCGGGCGGTGCATGGTTGAAAAAGGCGGAGTCAGCTGGGCATCCGTCCGGTGCGCAGGGCGTGCGCCCACCCGGGCCGGCCGTTGCGATCCGCCAGGAGCGCCATGGATTCATGGTCATAGGGCACCGAGTGGTGCCGCACTTGCCAGCCGTTATCAGCGCGCTCCGCGATGGCGTACCGTGCATCGGGCGTGCCGTTTTCCACCTTGTGGGCCACGGGGTGATCGTCGTCGTAGGCCTGCAGGCCCACGCTGCCGGGGTTGACCAGCAGCACGCCCGCCCCCAGCCGCACCTGGCGAGGCACATGCGTGTGGCCGCAGGCGATCAGCGGCGCGTATTGGCCCGACAGCCGTTCGTCGATCTCGGCCGGGGTGGCCGCGCGCACCGTGGAGCCGTCCAGCGTTTCGAGCAGGTATTCGTGATCGCTGCGCGGCGTGCCGTGGCACAGCAGCACGTCGTCGTCCAGGCGCAGGGTGTGGGTCAGGCTGCGCATCCAGGCGAACTCCGCTTGCGTGAGCTGGCTGTGCGCGTACTGGTCCGATGCGCCACCGTGGCCCGGGCGCAGCTGCAGCACCTGGCGCTCGTGGTTGCCAGCCAGCGACAGCCAGTCCGACGCCATGAGCCATTGCGCCGTCTCGCGCGGCAGCAAAGGGCCGGAAAGGTTGTCGCCCAGGTTCACCACCCTGTCCGCCCCCTGGCTGCGAATGTCGGCCGCCACGGCTTCAAGGGCCGCGAGGTTGCCGTGGATGTCGGAAACGATGGCGATGCGCATGGGCGTGGAACTCGACGTCGGCCCCCCACCACGGGACCGCATAACTCCCGTGTCTCAGGGCCTCGGATATGAATAAAAAAGCGCCTAACCGCTTGCTGGTAAAAGGTTTTTAGCTATCAATTTGATGGCTAATCAAACCAGCCCGGCGCTGGGCCACAGACACCATGGCCGGCCCTGGCTCACAGCGCAAAAATCTTCCCCGGGTTCAGGATGTTCTTCGGGTCCAGCGCGCGTTTGATGGCGCGCATCATGTCCACCGCGCCCGCGCCGGTTTCGTCCAGCAAAAAGCCCATCTTGTGCACGCCCACGCCGTGTTCGCCGGTGCAGGTGCCGCCCATGCTCAGGGCCCGGGCCACCAGGGTGTGGTTCATGGCCTCCGCCTGGGCGCGTTCTTCGGCGCTGTTGGGGTCGATCAGGTAGCCGAAGTGGAAGTTGCCGTCGCCCACGTGGCCGACGAGGAAGTAAGGGATGCCGCTGGCTTCCACCTCGTCCACCGATTCAAGCAGGCAGTCGGCCAGGCGGCTGATGGGCACGCAGGTGTCGGTGCTGATGGCGCGGCAGCCGGGGCGGCTTTGCACGGCAGCGAAGTAGGCGTTGTGCCGGGCGGTCCACAGGCGGGTGCGCTCCTCAGGGGTGCTGGCCCATTCAAAGGCCTGGCCGCCAAACTCGCTGGCGATGTCCTGCACCATCTCGGCCTGCTCCTTCACGCTGGCGGGCGAGCCGTGGAACTCCATCAGCAGCATGGGCTCTTCCCGCAGGCCCAGCTTGCTGTGGGCGTTCACCATGCGCACCGTGTGGTGGTCGATCAGTTCCACGCGGGCGATGGGCACCCCCAGCTGGATGGTCTGGATGGTGGTGCGCACCGCCGCCTCGATGCTGGGGAAGGAGCAGATGGCGGCGCTCACGGCTTCGGGCAGGGGGTACAGGCGCACGGTGATCTCGGTCATGATGCCCAGCGTGCCCTCGCTGCCCACCATCAGGCGGGTCAGGTCATAGCCCGCGCTGCTCTTCTTGGCGCGGGTGCCGGTGTGGATGACCTCGCCGCTGGCCGTGACCACTTCCAGCGCCAGCACGTTCTCGCGCATGGTGCCGTAGCGCACGGCATTGGTGCCGCTCGCGCGCGTGGCGCACATGCCGCCAATGCTGGCGTCGGCGCCGGGGTCGATGGGGAAGAACAGGCCGGTGTCCTTGATGGCGTCGTTCAAGGCCTTGCGCGTGATGCCGGGCTGCACAGTGACGGTCAGGTCTTCGGCGTTCACTATCAGCACTTTGTTCATGCGGCTCACGTCGATGCTGATGCCGCCCTGCACGGCCAGCAGGTGGCCTTCGAGCGACGAGCCCGCGCCATAGGGGATCACAGGCACCTCGTACTGGCTGGCCAGCTTCACGGCGTCGGCCACGTCCTGCGTGCTCTCGGCGAACACCACGGCGCTGGGTGGCGGCGCCTGCAGCGAGCCCTCGTCGCGCCCGTGCTGCTCGCGCACGGCCTGGGCCAGGGAGCACTGCGCGCCAAAGCGCTGCTGCAGCGCATCGATCAGGGCCTGGGGCACGTCGCGCAGGTGGATTTCGGGCAGCAGGTGGGCGGCGGCGGTGGGGGCGTTCATGGGGTGTCTCCTGGGGGGCGGTCGAAAAGAATAACACCGGGCATTGCCGGGCGCCATGGCAGGGGTCAGGCTGGTGCAAGCGTTGCGCTTGCGGTGCGCAGCGTCCGGGTGGGATGCCGCCGTGTGCGCCACGGTGGTGCATCGGGCTTGTATACCAGTTGGCACGGAACCTGCTCTGCCTTGGGGGATGACCACCGCCACAGAAATCAGCAACCGCATCATCGAAGCCGTGATGGCGCAAAAGCTTGCTCCCGGCTCGCGCCTGGGCGAGCAGCAGCTGGCCATGCTGTTCGACTGCAGCCGCACCATCGTGCGCGAGGCGCTGACGCGGCTGGCCACGCGCGGCATCGTCACCGTCAGCGCGCGGCGCGGCTGGTATGTGATCGAGCCGTCCGAGGACGAGGCGCGCGAGGCCTTCGAGGCCCGCCGCGTGATCGAGCTGGGCCTGCTGCACCAGCTCAAGGCGGTGGACAAGGCCGCCGTGCGCCAGCTCAAGAGCCATCTGCAGCGCGAGAAAGCCGCGCTGGCCGGCAGCGACGTGGGCGCGCGCAGCTTTCTGCTGGGCGACTTCCACGTGTGCCTGGCCGAATGCCTGGGCAACAGCCTGCTGGCCGACACGCTGCGCGACTTCACCGCGCGCACCACGCTGATCGCCATGCTGTACCAGTCGTCGCACGATGCGGCGCAAAGCTGCGAAGACCACGTGCGCATCGTCGATGCGCTGGAGGCCGGCGACATCGCCCGCGCCGAAGCGCTGATGGCCGAGCACATCGGCACCGTGCAGTCGGCCCTGCGCCTGCAGGCCAGCAGCGACCCGCTGGCGGGGCTGCGCAATGCCCTGGCGCCGGTGCACAAGAGCCCTGCACAAGCCAGTTCACCAGCCCGCGCGCGGAAGTCCCGCGCCACCAAGAGTTCCACCCCCCCAGCGTCTAACCCAGACGCGCCTGCCGACGCATCCACCTACCTAGGAGCCCTGCTATGACCACCGTCCGCACCGTCACCTCGTCCACCCGCCGCCTGACCCTGAGCATGCTGGCCGCCGCCGGCCTCGCGGCCGCCCTGGTGGCCCCGGCCGCCCACGCGCAGAACGCGCTGGACAACATCCTGAAGGCCAAGGAAATCAAGATCGCCATCCCCACCGATTACCCGCCCTACGGCTTCGTCGGCACCGACCTCAAGCCCCAGGGCCTGGACGTGGAGATGGCCAACTACATCGGCGCCAAGCTGGGCGTGAAGGTCGAGTTGATTCCCGTCACCAGCGCCAACCGCATTCCCTACCTGCAGACGCAGAAGGCCGACCTGGTGATCTCCACGCTGGGCAAGAATGCCGAACGCGAGAAGGTGATTGATTTCACCGCCGCCTACGCCCCCTTCTTCCAGGCGGTGTTTGCGAGCAAGAGCCTGAACATCAAGAGCTTTGCCGACCTGGCCGGCAAGACGGTGGCCGTGACCCGCGGCGCGATGGAAGACCAGGAACTGGCCAAGGTGGCGCCTCCTGGCGTGGACGTGAAGCGCTTTGAAGACCATGCGGCCAGCATCTCGGCCTTCGTGTCGGGCCAGACGCAGGCCATTGCCACCAGCGCGTCCACCGCCGGCACCATCATGGTGAAGAACCCCAACCTGCAGACCGAATACAAGCTGCTGCTCAAGGACAGCCCCAACTTCATCGGCGTGGCCAAGGGCGAGGACAAGCTGCGCGCCAAGGTCAACGAGATCATTGCCGAGGCCAAGAAAGCCGGCGACATCGACAAGATGTCGCAGAAGTGGCTGGGCCGCCCGGCCGGCGACCTGCCGCTGTGATCTGCGCGCCGCACTGAGCCCTGACCGGACCGACTCCGATGCTGATCCAGCTTGATTTCTCTGCCGTGCTGGCCGCGTGGCCGCTGCTGCTGCGTGGCGTGGCCTGGACCATCGGGCTCACGGTGGTGGGCACCACGCTGGGCCTGCTGCTGGGCACCGCCTGCGCCTGGGCCCGCGCGCGCAACCTGGGCCACCGGCCCGCGCCCTTGCGCGCGGCGGTGGCGGCCTATGTGGAGCTGATCCGCAACACGCCGTTCATCGTGCAGCTGTTCTTCCTGTTCTTCGGCCTGCCGGCGCTGGGCGTCAAGCTGTCGCCGGAGCTGGCCTCGGTGCTGGCCATGGTGGTCAACCTGGGCGCGTATTCGGCCGAGATCATCCGCGCCGGCATCGAGGCCACGCCCCGCGGCCAGATCGAGGCGGCCGAGAGCCTGGCGCTCACGCCCGGACAGACCTTCCGCCGCGTGGTGCTGCCTCCCGCGCTGATCAAGGTGTGGCCGGCCATGGTCAGCCAGATCATCATCGTGATGCTGGGCTCGGCCGTGTGCGGGCAGATCTCCACGCCCGAGCTGAGCTACGCCGCGAACCTGATCTCCAGCAACACCTTCCGCGCGTTCGAGGCCTTCATCCTCGCGACGGCCGTGTACCTGGTGCTGTCCATGCTCACCCGCCGGCTGCTGATGTGGGTGGGTGGGCGCTTTCTGATTGGAAGGTAGGCTGAGATGGTCGAGTTTTCCTTGTGGGACATCCTGCGCAACCTGCTGATGGCGGCGCGCTGGACGGTCACGCTGTCGCTGATCGCCTTCATCGGCGGCGGCCTGGTGGGCCTGGTGCTGCTGGTGCTGCGCCTGTCGGGCGTGCGCGGCGTGGACCGCGCGGTGGCCGGCTACGTGCAGGTATTCCAGGGCACGCCGCTGCTGATGCAGCTCTTTCTGGCGTACTTCGGCATTGCGCTGTTCGGCATCAAGACCTCGCCCTGGACGGCGGCGGCCGTGGCGCTCACGCTGTATACCAGCGCCTACCTCACCGAGATCTGGCGCGGCTGCGTGGCGGCCATTCCCAAAGGCCAGTGGGAGGCCGCGCAGAGCCTCGCGCTGAGCTTTTACGAGCAGCTGCGCCATGTGGTGCTGCCCCAGGCGCTGCGCATCGCCGTGCCGCCCACGGTGGGCTTTCTGGTGCAGGTGATCAAGGGCACGGCGCTGGCGTCGGTGATCGGCTTCGTGGAGCTGACCAAGGCCGGCAGCATGATCTCCAACGCCACCTACCAGCCCTTCCTGGTCTACGCCTGCGTGGCGCTGCTGTATTTTTCACTGTGCTTTCCGGTGAGCCTGATCGCGCAGTCGCTTGAAAGGAAACTCCATGGCCCCCGCCGCTGACACCGCGCCGCTCCCGGCGGCTGCGACCAACGCCCCTGCGCGTCCCATCGTCGACATCACCGCACTGCGCAAGTCCTACGGCAGTACCGAAGTGCTCAAGGGCATCGACCTGCAAGTGCGGCGCGGCGAGGTGGTCGCCATCATCGGCAAGAGCGGCTCGGGTAAGAGCACGCTGCTGCGCTGCATCAACGGGCTAGAGGTGTTCCAGGACGGCGCCTTGAGCGTGAACGGCCAGAAGCTGCGCCACGAGAGCCCCGCTGCGATGCGCGAGCTGCGTCAGCAGGTGGGCATGATTTTTCAGGGCTTCAACCTGTTTCCGCACCTGAGCGTGGGCCGCAACATCATGCTGGCGCCCACGCTGGTCAAGGCGCGCGATGCAGCGACGGCTGCGGCGCAGGCGCGCAAGCTGCTCGACCGGGTGGGTCTGGCCGAAAAGTTCGACGCCATGCCCGACCAGCTCTCGGGCGGCCAGCAGCAGCGCGTGGCCATTGCCCGCGCGCTGGCGATGGAGCCGCAGGTGCTGCTCTGCGACGAGATCACCTCGGCGCTGGACCCCGAACTGGTGGGCGAGGTGTTGCGCGTGGTGGAGTCGCTGGCGCTGGAGGGCATGACGCTGATGATGGTCACGCACGAGATGGCGTTCGCGCGCAAGGTGAGCGACCGCGTCATCTTCATGCACCAGGGCCGGGTGCACGAGGCGGGGCCGCCAGCCGAAGTGTTCGGCCAGCCGAAAACGCCGGAGCTGCAGCAGTTCCTGTCGTCGCTGCACGACTGACGCAGGGGGAGGGCCCGTGTGGGAGGGCCCGCGCGCATGCGTTGACAACGCACAAGGGCCTGTGCATGCCCTGGAGTTCCAGCATGCACAGGCCCGCGGGCGCCAGCGGCCCGCATCAAAAGGGGTTCAACGCGCTTGCGGTATGGCGTCCGGTCAAGCGCGGGCTTACCCCGAGAGGGTCAGGAGTTCGCGCCTTTCTCAAATTCTTCGCGGGACAGCATCCCGCTCTTGTCGGTGTCCAGCTCCTTGAATCGCTGGCCGATGGCAGGCAGCTTGGCGGCCTCTTGCGCGCTGAGCTGCCCATCCTTGTTGGTGTCCGCGCGGTCGAAGGCCATGCTGGCCGACTGGGGCGAAGCGGAACCACCGATCACGAATTTGGAGCTTTCTGCGGCCGGTGCTGATTTTTCGGTCGGTCCGAACGCGGGGGCGGAAGAAGAGGAGGAGGAGGAAGTTTGGCCCTGCGCGTGCAGGGCGCCGGCTCCAGAGAGGGAGATGGCGGCAAAAAGCATCACGCTGCGCGTATCGAAGCGGGTGCGTCGTTGCTGTGCTTGGGTCAAAGCAGAACTCCTTAGAAGTTGAACAGGACTGCATTGCACCGCAGCACGCCTGCCCGCGCCAGCAATCTTGCCGGCTGTTGCGCACACCAACATTTGCCAGCGCGGTGTAACCCGCAAAGCCGCCTTTGTGTAGGACCGTCCGCTGGTTGTAGCGGAACGTAAAGAAATCAGGCGGGAGAGGGACGACCGCCGTCACGGTGCATGTCCTACATCCCCGGCACGCATGGGCCAAAACAATGAAAACCACCACTTCGCTGGTTATTCATTTATCAAACCTTCGATCCATTCAATAAGGAGTTCATCCATGGTTAAGCACACCCTCATTGCCGCTCTCGCTACCGTCGCCTGTTCCGCAGCTCTGGCGCAGGCGCCGGCGCCTGTCACGGCACGCCCTGCGGCGGAAGTCAGCCCCATCAAGTCCGGCGGCGCGGCCGCAGCTGCTGCGCAAGCCAACGTGGACCAGCGCGCCGCCCAGAGCATGGCGACACCTGCCAACCCTGCCAAGGGAGACGGCAAGGCTGCACCGGTGGCAGAGATCAACCCCAGCGCAGCCGGTGGCAAGGCCGCTGCACATGCCGATGCCCGCGTGAATGCGCGTCTGATGGACAGCAACGGCGACGGCATGGTGTCGCGCGCCGAATGGGACGCCTATCACACGAGCGCGTGGAACAAGCTGCAGCCCACGGCGGCCGGCGTGTCCACGGCGGACATCGACCGCTTGAACCGCACGTCGATGACAAATTGATGCGGTGTGATGGACGCTGAGTGCGCCGTTGGGGCGCACGAAGCTCTCGCCCGCCAACACCGCGCCGCATAGTCGACAGAATCGCGACGAGCGCCTGCGCAAGCACGCCCCGCGGGCCCTGAATGGCCGCGGGGCGCGGTGCTTTCTGGGCCCTGGCGCACAATCTGCCCATACACAAGCGCACCGGTCACAGGCTGCATGGCGCTGTGACACCCCCCGAAGAGAACTATCCCCATGGGCAACCGACTCACACAGATCGCCACCCGCACCGGCGACGCCGGAACCACCGGCCTGGGCAACAACGAGCGCGTCTCCAAAGACAGCCTGCGCATCCACGCGATGGGCGATGTGGACGAGCTCAACTCCCACATCGGCCTGCTGCTGTGCGAGCGCTTGCCGGAGGGAGTGCGCGCGCTGCTCGTGGAAGTGCAGCACCAGCTGTTCAACCTGGGGGGCGAACTGTCGATCCCGGGCTTTGTGCTGCTCCAGCCTGAAGCGGTGCTGTCGCTCGACGAAGCGCTGGCCGAGCACAACGCGCAGCTGCCACGGCTGCAGGAATTCATCCTGCCCGCAGGCACCCGCGCCGCGTCGCAGGCGCACATCTGCCGCACCGTGGCACGCCGCGCCGAACGCGCCGTGGTGGCGCTGGGCAGCGCCGAGCCGCTGAACGACGCGCCCCGCCAGTACCTCAACCGCCTGTCGGACCTGATGTTCGTGCTGGCCCGCGTGCTCAACCGCCTGGATGGTGGCGACGACGTTTATTGGAAGAGCGAACGGTTGGCCCGGTCACAGGCCACCGACCGCTGAAAGGGGGCCTCTGGCGGGAGCGTCAGCCCATGCCCAGCATGCGCGCCAGGTTGTTGTCGCTGCGCGCCTGTTGCAGCGCAATGCTGTGTTCCAGCGCCTGCAGGTGCGCTTCCATTTCGCGGGCTGCGCCATCGGCATCGCCCCGCGCAATGCAGTCCACCACCCGAGCGTGTTCATCGTGCTCGCACGAGGCCTTGCCCGGTGGCTCGTACAGCGCCACGATCAGCGAACAGCGCGACACCAGTTCCATCAGATACCGCTGCAGCACCGGGTTGCGCGCCAGCTCGGCCAGGCGCAAGTGAAAGGCGCTGGCCAGCCGCGCCCACGCGGGCTGGGTGAAGCGGTGCATGGCCTCGTGCTCGGCCTCCAGCTGGCGGCGCAGCGAGACGATGTCCTCGCGCGTGGCGTGCCGGGTGGCCAGGCGCACGATGGCGCTTTCAAGTGCACGGCGCGCCTCGAAGACCTGGCGCGTCTCCTCGGGTGTGGGCTCGGCCACGATGGCGCCCCGATTGGGGCGCAGCGCCACGATGTGGTCGTGCGCCAGCGCCTGCAGCACCTTGCGCACGGTGGCACGGCGCACGCCGAACAGTTCGCACAGCGAGGCCTCGGGCAGCTTGGTGCCGGGCGTCAGGCGCTGCGTCATCACGCTCTCGTACACGGTGTTGTAGATGCGCGTTTCCACGTCGTCGCCCGTGCGCAGGCCCGGCAGGCCGGGCAGGTGGCTCTCCCGCAGAGGCGGCGCAGCCGCGCGGGGCTGCTTTGCGGCAGAGCGTGGCGGGGTTGCGGTTGCAGTTGCGACGGCAGCTGAAGTGGGGGCCTGTGCTGGCCTGTGGGTGGCGCGGGGAGGGGTTTTGGTGGCCATGGTGTTCGCCCGAAGCGCCAGCTGCTCGTTATCGCAAGGGCTGTCGGGTGTTGTTGCGCCGATTGTCGCGCGTCAGCAGCGTCCGTCCTGCAGCGCGTGCCAGGTTTGCACAGCCAGGCGGACCAGTTCCCGATCGCTGCCTGCGGGGCCGATGAGCGAGACACCCGCCGGCAGGCCGCTGGCCGCCACCCCGGGCAGGCTGACCTGCGGCAAGCCCGCCAGGCCCGCGATGCAGCAGATGCGCAGGGTGCGCATGCGGATGGCGTCGATCTCGGGTCCACCCGCGCTGCGCAGCGGTGCCACGCTGGCGGCCGAAGGCACGATCAAGACGGTGTTGTCACCCACGAGCGAACGCACCTGGGTGCGGGCCGCAAGTCCGGCGGTGCGTGCGGCCTCCGCCGCTTCGGTGGTCACCTGGGATGCCGCCTGCCAGCGGCCCGCAATCGCAGGCTCGAAGCCGGGCCCCGAGCGCGCGATCCAGTCGCCGTGGACCTGCCAGGCTTCGTGCGAGCCCCAGGTCACGTAGTGGCGGCGCCAGTCCTCCAGCGACGCGCCGGGGGCGGCCCGGCCCGCGCCGACTCCGCCTCGCAGCAGGCGCGACAAGGCCTTGCCCGCTTGCTGCGCCAGTGCCGCCAGTTCGGTGTCGGCCTCGGCCAGGGCGTCTTCGAGCAGCACCGCGCGTTCGGCCCGCCAGATTGAGGGCGCCAGCAGAGCCTGCGCCACCCGCTCGAAGACGGCGGGGTCATGCGCCAGCCAGGTGGCGGTGTCGAAGCTCGGGTGCAGCGGCACCAGGCCCTCGCGGGGCAGCAGGCCATGGGTGGTGCGCAGGCCCCACACCCCGCAGTAGCTGGCGGGCACGCGGGTGGAGCCACCCGTGTCCGTGCCCAGCGCAAAGTCGACGAGCCGCGCGGCCACAGCGGCGACCGAGCCGCTCGACGACCCCCCCGGAATGCGCTCGGGCGCGGCGCTGTTGAGCGGCATGCCGTAGTGCAGGTTGTGCCCGTGGATGCTGTAGGCCAGCTCGTCGGTGATGACCTTGCCGCACAGCGTGGCGCCCGCGTCGAGCACCTGCTGCACCAGTGCGCTGTGGCGCGTGGGCACCGGGTGGCTGGCCAGCCAGGCAGGGTTGCCGGCGCCCGTGGGGTGGCCGGCCACATCGAACACGTCCTTGGCGGCAAAGCGCAGGCCGGTCAGCGGGCCCTGCGGCGCGCCATTGAGCGTGAAATGTCCGTGTGGCACCCAGGCCTGCGCGGTGTCTGTGAAGGGCAACCCGGGGCGGGAAGGAGAAAGCGTGTGCATGGCGTTGCAATCAAACGGGGAAGAGGGCATCCACATGCGCGCAGAGGGCGCCGGGCGTGGTGAACCAGATGGCACCGGCATCGCGTGCGCGCGCCAGGTGTTCCAACGCGCGCCGCAGGTGGCGCAAGCGGTAGGGCTGGCCCACCAGATAAGGGTGCAGGGCAATGCCCATCACCAGAGGCTCCCCTGCGGATTGCTGCAGCATCTCGTCGAAATTGTCGACAATCATCTGCGCGAAATCCTTGCCGTCGAGCTGGCGCGCAATGATCATCGGAATGTCGTTGAGCTCCTGCGGGTAGGGCACGGACCACAGACGCTGGCCGCTGCGCGTGTGCATCGGCACGGGCTGGTCGTCATGCGCCCAGTTCAGGGTGTAGCGGTAGCCGGCCTCGGCCAGCAGGTCGGGCGTGATGGGGCTCTCCGAGATCCAGGGCGAGAGCCAGCCTGCGGGCACCGTGCCGCTCTCGGCGGCGATGCGCTCGCGGCAGGCGGCCAGCAGCGCGGCCTCCTGGCCTTCGGCAAAGTCGCCCTGGCGCTCGGCATTGGTGTGGCCGTGGCCGATCAGCTCGTCGCCGCGCGCCGCACAGGCCGCCAGCAACTCGGGGCAGTGGTCGTAGAGCGCGGTGTTCAAAATGCAGCCGGCCGGCAGGGCCAACTGGTCGAACAGTTCCAGGCAGCGCCAAGCGCCCACGCGGTTGCCATATTCGCGCCAGCTGTAGTTCAGCACGTCGGGTTCGGGCGATGCCGGGCCGATGCGCGCGCCCAGCCCGCCGCCAAAGGCGAAATGCTCCAGATTGAAGCCCAGGTACACGGCCAGGCGCGCGCCGTTCGGCCAGGTGTAGTCCGGCCGGCGGGTGATGGGGCTGTAGCCGAAGCGGCCGTGCGCGGGCAGCGGGCCGTCGCCATAGATGCGGGCCGTCATGCGTCGGCACCCTGGTTCGCCCAGGGCGCGGCCAGGCCGGCGCGCACCAGCAGCCACTCGGCGCTGTCGTTCCACACATCCATCTGCACGATCAGGCCGTTGCGCACCACGTAGCGGTCCACATAGCGGTTGCCCTCGAAGGGCGTTCCGTCGGGCCACGCGCCGTACAGCGTGCCGGTGTTGTAGACCACGGCCTCCTCGTGCGTGGCCCCGGCCACCACGTCGGTGCTCTCGAACTTCTTTTTCACCCAGGCATAGCGCGTGGCATTGAAGGCGCTGCACTCTGCCGGCTGGCGCATGGGGCGCCCGCCCGTGAAACGGATGGCCAGGTCGGGCGCCACAAAGCGGCTGGCGGCCACGGGGTCCGGAATCATTACGAGGCGCAGAAATTCTTCGACGATGGCGCCGGCGCTCTGGTGGGGTGGGGTGGTGGTGGACTGCTGCATGTTGGTGCTCCTGATTGCACCGCTGGGGTGCGCAATGCTGCGGATTGGGGCAAAAAGGCTGAAATGCCCTTGTGATTTGTTTGTCAGCAAAGCACGTGCCAGATTGTCGACAATTAAGTATCTGTAGCGTTATCAATTTTTACGGCTATTTGTCGACACTGGCATGGTGCTTGCTGGTGTCAGCGGTGTGGCGGCGAGAACCCGCCTTTGTTCCCCCCAACGTCCACCCGCAACAGCAACCGCAGGAGTACCCGCCATGGCATTCACCACCACCGCGACCACCACCAACCGTCGCCGCTTCACCGTCGCTACGCTGGCCACCGCTGCCGCATGGGCCGCCCTGGGCAGCGCCCATGCGGCCGAACCGATCAAGGTCGGCCTGGTCACGGCCTTGTCGGGCCAGTCCGCGCTGGCCGGCGAGGCCATCACCCGCGGCCTGAGCGTGGCCATCGACGAGATCAACGCCAAGGGCGGCCTGCTGGGCGGCCGCAAGCTCGAACTGGTGCGCCGCGACGACGAGGCCAACCCCGCCAAGGGCGTGACGGCCGCGCGCGAGCTGATCTACAAGGAAAAGGTGGCCGTGCTCTTCGGCGGGCTCGACACGCCCGTCTCCATCGCCATCGTGCAGCTGGCCAACCAGGAGAAGGTGCCCTTCATGGGCCCCTGGGCCGCCGGCACGCCGGTGACCAAGAACGGCGCCAAGCCCAACTTCGCCTTCCGCGTCTCGGCGGTGGACGAGATCGTGGACCGGGGCATGCTGGCCTACGCCCAGAAGACCTTCGGCGCCAAGAACCCAGGCATGATCCTGATCAACAACCCCTGGGGCGAATCGAATGAGAAGGGCCTGACCGCCGCGCTCAGCGCCAAGGGCATGAAGGCTGCCGGCATCGAGAAGTTCGGCGACAGCGACGTGGACGTGGTGCCCCAGCTCACGCGCCTGAAGGCTGCAGGCGCCGATGCGCTGTTCCTGGTGGGCAACGTGGGTCCCTCGGCCCAGGTGGTCAAGTCGCTGGACCGCATGGGCTGGCAGGTGCCCATCGTCTCGCACTGGGGCCCTGCGGGCGGCCGCTTTACCGAACTGGCCGGCCCCAACGCCAAGAACGTGCACTTCGTGCAGACCTACAGCTTCTTTGGCAAGCAGAGCCCGGTGGGCGAGAAGGTGGTGGCCGCGCTCAAGGCCAAGTACCCCGACATCAAGGGCCCCGACAACATCACCCCCGCCGTGGGCGTGGCCAATGCGTATGACGCCATGCAGCTCGCCGCCCTGGCCATCGCTCAGGCCGGCAGCACCGAGGGCGACGCCGTGCGCCAGGGCTTCTACAAGATCGGCAAGTACGAGGGCCTGATCAAGAGCTACGACAAGCCCTTCAACGAAGCCAACCACGATGCGCTGAGCGAGAACGACTATGTGTGGGCGCAGTTCATCGGCAACCGCATCCTGCCCGTCGGCCTCGAAAAATAAGCCCTGCACGCCTCGCGGTCCTGCTCCCCATGCGGCGCAGGGCCTCCTCTGCCTTTCCCCATTTCCTCGATCACCACGATGCTCTTTCTCTCCGCCCTCATCAGCGGCATCGGCCTGGGCAGCATGTACGGGCTCATGGCCCTGGGTTTTCACGTCACCTTCGTGGTCTCCGGCACCGTGAACTTCGCCCAGGGCAGTTCCATGATGCTGGGCGCCGTGCTCACCTATGGTTTCGCCATGGTGCTGGGCTGGCCCATGGCGCTGGCGGTGCTGCTGGCGCTGCTGCTGTGCGCGCTCTATGGCCTGGCCGTGGAGTTCTTCGCCGTGCGGCCGTTCGCGCGCCGCAACTCGGATGCCTGGCTCATGGCCACGGTGGCGCTGGGCATCGTGGTCGACAACCTGGCCATGTTCACCTTCGGCAAGGAGCCGCGCAGCCTGCCTTCGCCGCTGGCCCAGGCGCCGATGAAGCTGGGCGACATCGGGCTGGGCGTGTACCCGCTGCAGCTGCTCATCCCGGCCATCGGCCTGGTGCTGGCCGCCGTGCTGCACTTCGTGGCGCGGCGCACGCGCTGGGGCACGGCCATGCTGGCCGTGGTGCAGAACCGCGATGCCGCGCGGCTCATGGGCATTCCCATCGGGCGCGTGGTGGCCGCGGCCTTTGCGCTGTCGGCCGTGTTCGCGGGCATTGCGGGCGTGCTCATCGCCCCGCTGGTGAACGTGCAGTCCGACATGGGCACGCTGTTCGGCCTCAAGGCCTTTGCGGTGGCCATCCTGGGCGGCATCGGCAGCGCCTGGGGCGTGATGGCCGCCGGGCTGATCTTCGGCGTGGCCGAGGCGCTGATCACCGCCACGCTGGGCTCGGGCTACACGCAGATTCTCACTTTCTCGCTCGTCATCGTGGCGCTGGCCGTGCGCCCCAACGGGCTGTTCGGGCGTGCCCTGGTGCGCAAGGTATGACGACGACCTCCACCTTCCCCATGCACAAGAAAGCATCCTCTCCCCCTTCGTCCGCGCGCGGGCTGGCCATGCCGGCGCTGCTGGGCCTCACCGCGCTGGGTGTGGCCGCGGGCCTGACGCTGGCAGCGCAGGTCAATGGCTACTACGTCTTCGTGCTGGCCAATGTGGCGCTGCTGGCGCTGGTGGGCATCGGCCTGAACGTGCTGCTGGGCCTGTCGGGCCAGGTGTCGTTCGGGCATGTGGGCTTCTACGCCATCGGCGCGTATGCGGTGGCCATTCTCACCACCAAGGCGGGCTGGAGCTTCTGGGCTGCCTGGCCCGTTGCTGCGCTGCTGGCTGGCGCCATGGGCGCACTGCTCGCGCTGCCGGCCTTGCGCGTCAAGGGCCCCTACCTGGCCATGGTGACCATTGCCTTCGGTCTCATCGTGGAGCACAGCGCGGTGGAGATGCGCGACCTCACTGGCGGGCAGAACGGCATCATGGGCATTGCCGCGCCGGCGCTGGGCATCGAGTCCCTGCGTGGCGAGCGGGCCATCGCCGTGCTGGCCATCGTGGCGGCGGCGGTGGCGCTGCTGGCCTTTGTGCGCCTGTCGCGCGGGGCCTGGGGTGCGGCGCTGCGCGCGGTGCGCGACTCCGAAACGGCGGCCGAATCGATCGGCCTGAACCCGCTGGTGGTCAAGACCATGGCGTTTGCGGTGTCGGCCCTGCTCGCGGGGCTGGCGGGCGGGCTGTATGCGCCGCTGTCAGGCTTCGTCACGCCGCACAGCTTCTCCTTCCTGCAGTCCATCCTCTTCGTGCTGGTGGTGATGATCGGTGGCGCGGGCAGCATCGCCGGGCCGCTGGTGGGCGCGGTCATCGTGGGCCTGCTGCCCGAGCTGCTCTCCAGCCTGGAGGAATACCGGCTGCTGTTCTTCGGCGCACTGCTGCTGGTGGTGCTGTGGGTGGCGCCGCAGGGCCTGGTGGGCTTGTTGGCGCGCTTGCGCCGCGCGGCACCCACTGCTGCGATGGCCGGCGCCGCGCCTGGCGATGCCTCGCCCGCGCTGCAGCCCACCGAGGCGCGGGCGCTGAGCGCGCAGGGCCTGTCCATGGTGTTCGGTGGCGTGCGTGCGGTCAGCGAGCTGTCCTTTTCCGTGCGCCCCGGAGCCGTGACCAGCCTGATCGGCCCCAACGGCGCAGGCAAGAGCACGGTGCTCAACATGCTCAGCGGCTTCTACACCCCCACCGCTGGCGGTTCGCTGCTGGGCAGCGAGCCATTGCAGGGCCGGGGCGCCTGGCGCATTGCGCGGGCCGGTGTGGCGCGCAGCTACCAGACCTCGCAGCTCTTCGGCTCGCTCAGCGTGCTCGACAACGTGGCCCTGGCGCTGGCGCGCGGCACCCTGGGCCCGCTGCTGGGCGATGGGCGGGTGTGCTCGCCCGGTGCGCGCGATGAGGCGCGTGCCCTGCTCGCCTGGTGCGGCTACCGGGGCGCCCTGCAGGTGCCTGCGGCCGACCTCGCGCATGTGGACCGGCGCCTGGTCGAAATCGCGCGCGCCCTGGCCATGCGGCCCCAGGTGCTGCTGCTCGACGAACCCGCCGCCGGCCTGTCCACCGAAGACAAGGACCAGCTCTCGGCGCTGCTGCGCCGCATTGCCGACCAGGGCGTGGGCGTGCTGCTGGTGGAGCACGACATGGCCCTCGTCATGGGCCTGTCGGACCATGTGGTGGTGATGGAATCGGGCCGCCACCTGGCCGAGGGCACGCCGGCCGAAGTGCAGGCCCACCCCGCCGTGCGCAAGGCCTACCTGGGCGAAGGTGCGGGCGGCGCCGTGGCCGTGCATGCCGCCGCCGACCGCGGCCTGCCCACCGATGCACCCGAGGTGCTGGGCGTGGGCCGGCTCACCACCGGCTACGGCGCCGAGCCCGTGCTGCATGCCGTGGACCTGCGCGTGCGCCAGGGCGAAATGGTGGCCCTGCTGGGCGCCAACGGCGCCGGCAAGTCCACGCTGATGCGCACCCTGGCGGGCCTGCACCGGCCGGTGGAGGGCGGCATCCACCTGCAGGGTGTGGAACTCGGCCCGCTGCGCGCCGAACAGATCGTGGCGCGCGGCCTGGTGCTGGTGCCCGAAGGGCGCCAGGTGTTTCCTGAGCTCTCGGTGCTCGACAACATCCGCTTGGGCGCCTTTCTCCACCCCGAGGGCCGCGAGGCGCGCGTGGAGGAGATGCTGCAGCGCTTTCCGCGCCTGCGCGAGCGCCTGCACCAGCGCGCCGGCCTGCTTTCGGGCGGCGAGCAGCAGATGCTGGCCATCGCCCGCGCCCTCATGAGCCGCCCGCGCGTGCTGCTGCTCGACGAGCCCTCGCTGGGCCTGGCGCCCAAGGTCATCGAGGAGCTGTTCGCCTCGCTCGCGCGCCTGCGCGACGAATCCATGACCCTGGTGCTGGTGGACCAGATGGCGGCGCTCGCGCTGTCGCTGGCCGACCGCGCCTATGTGCTCGAAGGTGGGCGCGTGGTGGCCCAGGGCACGGCGGCGGAAATTGCCGCCAACGACGCGCTCACGCGCGCTTATCTGGGCGGAGGACATTGAGCGCCATGGAGGACACCACCATCAACCTGCCGGATGTGCTGGCCGAGGTCACGGCCGCGTTTGCACGCTACGAGCATGCCTTGGTCCACAACCAGGTGGACATGCTCGACGCGCTGTTCTTCCACAGCTCGCACACCGTGCGCTACGGCGCCACGGAATGCCTCTACGGCATCGACGCGATCCGCGCTTTCCGCAGCGGCCGCTCGCCCGCAGGGCTGGCGCGCACGCTGCGCAACACCTGCATCACGACCTACGGCCGCGACTTCGCCACCGCCAGCACCGAATTCACGCGCGAAGGCAGCGCCCGCACAGGCCGCCAGCAGCAGACCTGGGTGCGCATGCCCGGACAGGGGTGGTGCGTGGTTGCAGCCCATGTCTCGCTGATGGACTAGCATCTTCCAAAACCCCAGGAGACATTCCGATGTTGCACAGCCTGCAAAGCCGCGGTGGCATGGTCACCGCCCCCCACCACCTGGCCGCACAGGCCGGCGCCGCCGTGCTGCGCGAGGGCGGCAATGCGGTGGAGGCCATGGTCGCGGCGGCCGCTGCCATCGCAGTGGTCTACCCGCACATGAACGGCCTGGGCGGCGATGGCTTCTGGCTCATCCACCGGCCGGGCACGGCGGCCCCGGTGGCGGTGCGCGCCTGCGGCGGCGCGGCGCAGGCGGCCGATGCGGCCTTCTACCAGGCGCATGGCGATGCGGCCATTCCCACGCGCGGCCCGCGTGCGGCGCTCACCGTGGCCGGCGCCATCGGCGGCTGGGCCGAGGCGCTGGACGTGGCCCGTGGCTGGGGCGGCAAGCCGCTGCCCCTGGCGCGCCTGCTGGAGGACGCGATCCGCCATGCGCGCGACGGCGTGCCCATTACCACCTCGCAGGTCGAGCTGACCCGCGCCAAATGGGCCGAGCTCGAACATGTGCCCGGCTTTGCCGCCGCCTTTGCGCCCGAGGGCCAGCCGCAGCGCGGCGACACCCTCCGCCAGCCGCGCACCGCGGCCACCTTGCAGCGCCTGGCCGAGGCCGGGCTGCACGACTTCTACCGCGGCGACCTGGCGCGCAGCATGGCGCGCGACCTGCAGGCCCTGGGCAGCCCGCTGGCGCTGGCCGACCTGGAGGGCTGGCACGCCGCGCGGGTGGCGCCGCTGTCGGTCCAGCTATCGGCCGGCCGCGTGTTCAACCAGCCGCCGCCCACGCAGGGCGTCTCGTCGCTGGCCATCCTGGGCCTGTTCGATCGCCTGGGCGTGGGCCAGGCCGAGGGCTTTGCCCATGTGCATGGCCTGGTGGAATCCACCAAGCGCGCCTTTGCCTGGCGCAACCGGCATGTGGGTGACCCGGCCTTCATGCAGGCCGACCCGGCGGCCTTCCTGCAGGCCGCGTCCCTGGACGGCGAGGCTGCGCGCATCGACAAGCAGCGCGCCGCACCCTGGCCCGAACCCACCGAGCCCGGCGACACGGTTTGGATGGGGGCTGCCGATGCGCACGGCAACGTCGTCAGCTACATCCAGAGCATCTACTGGGAGTTCGGCAGCGGCATCGTGCTGCCCGAGACCGGCCTGCATTGGCAGAACCGTGGTGCCTCGTTCACGCTGGGCGCCGGGCCCAACCAGCTGGCCCCAGGGCGCCTGCCGTTCCACACCCTCAACCCGGCGCTGGCGCACCTCAAGGACGGGCGCGTGCTGGCCTACGGCACCATGGGTGGCGAGGGCCAGCCGCAGACCCAGGCGGCGGTGTTCACACGCCATGTGCTGTTCGGGCAGGACCTGCAGGCCGCCGTCACGGCGCCGCGCTGGCTGCTGGGCCGCACCTGGGGCGACCAGTCCACCAACCTCAAGCTCGAATCGCGCGCCGACCCGGCCCTGGTGGACGCCTTGCGCGCCGCAGGCCACGATGTGCAGGTCGTGGGGGCCTTCGAGGACATGATGGGCCATGCCGGCGCAGTGGCGTTCCACCCCGACGGCCGCATCGAGGGTGCGACCGACCCGCGCGCTGACGGGAGCTGCGCGGGCGTTTAAGCAAGCGTGTTCAGCGCGGCGCCAGGATCGCCATGGTGAGCCGCGACACGCAGGTCAGCTCGCCCGCTTCGTTGTGCAGGTCGATGTGCCACACATGGGTGCTGCGGCCGATGTGCACGGGTTTGGCCGTGCCCGTCACCCAGCCGCTGGTGGCCGATCGCAGGTGGTTGGCATTGATGTCCAGGCCCACGGCGCGGTAGCCCTCGGGCAGGCTGTAGAAGGCGCCGGTGGAGCCCAGCGACTCGGCCAGCACCACGCTGACGCCGCCGTGCAGCAGGCCGAACGGTTGCACGGTGCGGTGGTCCACGGGCACGCGGGCGCGCAGAAAGTCGTCGCCCACCTCGGTGAACTCGATCCCGAGGTGTTCCACAGCGGTGTTCTGGTTGGCGGCCTTCAACAGGGCGAGGTCAATGGGTTTCTTCCAGATGGGCATGGTGTTCAAAAGCGGCGGCAGGGCCAAGTCAGTGCAAGCCGCCGATTGTGCCAAGGCCAATGCAAGTGCTTCTTAGCAGCAAGCCTTCGCGGAAGTTGTCGACTCCAGCCGGCACTCCGTAACAACTTCTCACCGATCCTTACACAAGGACCAAATGTGAATCGTTTGTTGCTCAAGCAGAAACATCGGCTACTATCCGGCCGCTTCATTGTGTAACAACGCGATTGGCCCTTGGCTGACGCAATTCCCGTCCCATTCATGGCGCTTGTCACTCTTCCCGCTTGTTCTAACAGTCTTTGCCTCATACGACAAGGCTCTGGATGGTCAGGGTTTCCCCGCGTAATCGCTCATTGGATAGCGTGGGCGGTTTTCTTGGTTCTGTTGCTCGCGTTCAAGTCAGCCGGTGCGCAAAATGTGATTGACGGATACGACCCTTCCGCCAATGGAGCGGTGTCCGCGATGGCTCTACAGGGCGACGGCAAGGTACTAGTGGTCGGATCGTTCACCAGCATCGCAGGGCAGCTACGAAGCTACATTGCGCGCTTGAACGTTGATGGTTCGCTGGACATGACCTTCAACCCAGGAGCGAACAATGGTGTGAGTGGTGTGGTGGTCCAGCCCGATGGGAAGTTGATCGTCTTCGGCTCGTTCACCGTCTTGGCGGGGCAGCCACGTAGCCAGATTGCTCGGCTGCATCCCGATGGGTCATTGGACAGCGCCTTCGATCCGCAATTCAATGGATCGATCTCGACGCTTGTTTTGCAACAAGACGGCAAGATGGTGTTGGGAGGCACCTTCACTTCAGTGGGCGGCGAGACTCGTAACCGCATTGCCCGGCTGAACCCCGACGGAAGTCTGGACACCGCATTCAACATTAGCGCTAGCAATTCGGTCAACGTTCTGGTCGGGCAACCGGACGGCAAGGTTCTTGTGGGCGGCAACTTTGTCAGTCTTGGGGGGCAGACTCGAAACTACATTGCGCGGTTGAATGCGGACGGCACGCTCGATGTGTCGTTCAATCCCAATAGCAGTGCGCCGGTGTTCAGCCTTGTGGTCCAAGCAGATGGACGGATTTTGGCAGGCGGGTCTTACTCCGCCATGGGTGGGCACGCTCGTAGCAACTTGGCGCGACTGAATCGCGACGGCAGCCTGGACACATCGTTCAACCTTGGCGCCAACCATTGGGTGTTGCGCATGGTGGCCCAGCCCGATGGCAAGGTGTTGGTTGCTGGTCAATTCACCGCTGTTGGTGGACATGCGCGTGATTTCATGGCCCGCCTGAATGCGGATGGCACCTTGGATAGCCAGTTCAACCCAAATCCCAATAACTGGGTGCAAGCAGTGGTTGTGCAACTCGACGGCAAGCTGGTGGTCGGCGGTTGGTTCACCGGTATCAGTGGACAAACGCGAGGTCGGATCGCGCGGCTGCATACCGATGGAACCTTGGATGACACGTTCAATCCCGCAGGTAACGGCGTGGTCCGAAGTCTGGCAGTGCACCCCGACGGCAAAATCGTACTGGGTGGCGACTTTTCGACAATCGGTGGTCAAACGCGCCATCACATTGCACGACTTTTTCCCAATGGGACGCTGGACGGCACATTCAATCCAGGGTCCGATGGAACGGTTCGTAGTCTGGCAATCCAGCCGGACGGCAGGATGCTGGTGGGAGGGGATTTCACGACATTTGGAGGTCAGGCGCGCGGCCGCATTGCTCGCATCAATGTCGACGGTACGTTGGATACAAGCTTCACGCCTGCTGCAAACGGGTCAGTGCTCGGTTTGGTGTTGCAGTCTGATGGGAAGGTACTGGTTGCTGGAAGCTTCACCCAAATCGGTGGACAGGCCCGTAGCTATGTTGCCCGATTGAATGTAGATGGGTCGCTCGATGGCACGTTCAATCCTGCGGTAGACCAATCCGTATCCAGTTTGCTGGTGCAGCCTGATGGCAAGGTGATCATTGGGGGGCATTTCAGAGTGGTCGGCGGCGAAGTGCGCGATTTCATTGCTCGACTTCATGGGAACGGAGCACTGGACACCCTCTTCAATCCAGGGGCCGGCGGGCCAGTGCAAAGCCTTGCCCTGCAGCCCGATGGCAGAGTTCTGGTGGGAGGGGGCTTTACCATTTTGGGTGGTCAAGCGCGTGACTATATTGGGCGGCTGCAGGCTGATGGCGCACTGGACAGCGCCTTCAATCCTGGAGCCGACCAACCCGTGCTCAGCATGGTTCTGCAGCCCAACGGAATGATATTGGTCGGGGGCGAATTCACAGTGCTAGGGGGGCTGGCTCGTCACTATGTCGGCCGCCTGGATTCCCAGGGCCTTGTCGACAACACATTCACTGCGGCAGCAAATTCTCTCGTCCAAAGTCTTGCTGCGCAGCCAGACGGAAAGATACTGGTGGGCGGCAGTTTTACAAGCCTTGGCGGGCAGCCGCGGAGCAATATTGGTCGACTCAGTCTGAATGAATCGGCGCAGCAATCACTACAGGTCACGACTGGCACTGACGGACTGCGCTGGTGGCGCAGTGGCACAGGACCAGAGGTGAATCAGGCCCATTTCTCATACTCTCTCGTTGAAGATGCCGTCGCCTCGGATTGGACCCACCTCGGCGCAGCTGAGAGGGTGGCGGGCGGATGGATGCTCGATGGACTGAGCTTGCCCAAAGGCGCCACCCTATGGATCAAGGGTCAGGGTATGGCGTTGGGCGGATCGAACAACGCATCTACCTCTGGCGTGCAAACTGTACGACAAGTGTTCTTGTACGGAGTCCCCAGTGCACCTTCCGGTTTGACGGCTACAGCTGGCGACAGTCAAGTTGCAATGAGTTGGACCGCGCCCGGCAGCGACGGCGGCAGCGCGGTCACGAGCTACACCGTCACTGGCACACCAAGCGGATCCTGCACCGCTGCAGCGCCAGCCACCGGCTGCACCGTCGTTGGCCTGACCAATGGAACTGCCTATACGTTTGTTGTCAAGGCCACCAACACTGTCGGTGAGAGCGTTGCCTCGGGGAACGCCCAAGCAACTCCACTGAGCGTGCCCAGCATGCCCGGAGGGCTGGTGGCCGTTGCGGGCGATCGTGCTGTGCGCCTGTCATGGTCAGCGCCAGTGAACAACGGCGGTAGCCCTATTGCTGGCTACATCGTCTCAGGCGCCCCGGGCGGCTCTTGTGCTGTGGCAGCGACGATCACCAGTTGCACGATCGGTGGCTTGACCAACGGGCTAGCCTATACGTTTACCGTGAAGGCCACCAACGGTGTGGGTGAGAGCGCTGTTTCAACCAGTGTAGTGACCACTCCGCAGGCGTACAGTCAACCAGCTATTGCGCTGCCCGGAGGGGGCACAGCAGCGGTGCAGATCGGAGCTCCGCCAGGCTGCTCTGTAAGCAGCATCAGCATTGACGCCACGGTGCCTGCGGGCGCGCCAGTTGGCGCAGTCGCTCCTGCTGGGGTTCTGCGGTTCACCGCCAACGGGTCAGGATGCAGCGCCGCAAATTTGTCAGTACGCATTGACTATCCAGCCGGCAGGTTGGCTGGACTTACGCCGTACAAATTCGGCCCAGCAACGGTTGGCGGGCCTGCACGCTGGTTTGCCCACGGAAGCGTAACGGGCGACACCGTCACGTACACCATCGCAGACAACGGAGTGGGAGATAGCGATCCAGCTGTCGGCGCCATCACAGATCCGTTTGCTCCTCTGATGGTGCCAGCCTCGGGGGGAATGCATGCAATTCCTGTACTTAGTCAATGGGCGCTGGCTTTCATGTCAATTTTGGCGATGGCCGTGGGGATGTTCGCGTTGCGGCATCGCGTAGCGTGACAGCGGGGGTTGCGGAAGCTATGGGCCAGAGCAAAAGCACCATATAAGTCGTACGTATGCAGTGAGGGGCACTTGGCAAGCGCCGCCCCGCTCTCATGATTGGCGGGGTCTAGATTCAGGCACCTTGCGTACATTGCGCTGCCCTGCTTCACGGTGAATAAACCTGCGAACGGAGTGCACGTTCAAGATCCGCGCGTCTCGCTTTCCGGAAGACCATGACACAGCCCCTCTGCCCCTCATGCCGCCAGCCCCTGCAGGCGCACCGCTTCACCAGCAACCAGGGCGAGCCGCTGGAGCTGGACATCTGCTTCGCGTGCCAGGGCCTGTGGTTTGACCGGCATGAGAACCTGAAGCTCTCGCCCGCCTCGGTGGTGGAGCTGTTCCGGCTGCTGCACGAGCACCGCACCGACCAGCACCTACCGCTGGGCAGCGCCATGGCCTGCCCCCGCTGCAACACCACGCTGGCCCAGGGTTTCGATGTGGTGCGCAGCGGGCGGTACATGATTTACCGCTGCGGCCGACAGCACGGCCGGTTCAGCACCTTTGCCTCGTTCATGGTCGAAAAGGGCTTTGTGCGCCATCTCACCCGCCCGGAGATCGAGGACCTCGCCCAGCGGGTGGGGGCCATCTATTGCACCAGCTGCGGCGCGCCCGTGGACATCCGCAAAGACCACGCCTGCCCCTACTGCCGCGCTGCGTTTTCGCTCATCGACCCCCAGGCGGTGGCCCGCGCGCTGGAGGGCTATGCCACGGCCAGCCAGCGCACCGGCCCGGCGCCCGACCCTGTGCAGCCCGTGGACATCGGCGATGCCCTGGTGGCCCTGGAGCGCGACCGCGCCCGGGCCGAGCGCGAACGGCAGAAAAGCACCGTGCACACCTGGGCCCACAACTCCGACAGCGCCGCGGCCGACCTGGTGGCGGCCGGGGTGGAGCTGGTCTGGAACGCGCTGATCCGCAGGCACTGAGGCTGACGCGCGAGGACGCGGCGCCGATGCCCCAGCGCGGCAGGGGGCCATCCCCGCGCGCAGCGCGGCGCAGGGCCACAATGCCTTTATCGGGTTTCCGCGCTGCTGCCGCCCGCATGCAGGCGTGTGTGCACGCGCGTTCCCGCAGCGCCGGCCGCTGGGGCACGCAGCCCGACGACGCCGCCACGGAGGACACACGCGTGCCGCAGCCATCCGCCACCGCCCATGCCACCCGCACCCGTCGGGCAGCCCCCGCTGCCGTCGCCGCTGCCCGCAGCGCGCGGCAGCGCTGCGCAGAGCTGCCGCCCGTGCCCAGCACCCTGCTCATTCCGCTGGCTGCGCGCGCGCGGGGGGGCGCCTATTTTCCGTGGCTCGATTGCGGCGACACCGTGGCGCCGGCCCTGCTGGAGCGGCTGGGAACGGATGTCCAGGCGTATCTGGACGACCTGCCCACGGTGCTCAATGTGCTGTGGCGCACGCGGGCCATCAGGGCGCTGGGGCAGGCGTTCTTTGCACAGCATCCGCGCGCCTGGGGGGCCAACCTGGGCTGCGGGCTGACCCACTATTTCCAGTGGCTCGACACCGGGCACAACCACTGGCTGGATGCCGACCTGCCTCCCGTGATGGCGCTGCGCCAGCTGTTGCTGCCGCCCGCGAATGCGCGCGTGCGCCAGGCGGCGGTGGACCTCGGCCAGCCCGGCTGGTGGAAGCGGCTGGCGCTGCCCGAGGGGCCCCGCGCCCAGCCCGTGCTGCTGGTGTGCGAAGGCGTGCTCATGTACCTGCAGCCCGTGCAGGTGCAGGCGGTGCTGGTCGAGTTTGCAGAGCACGCGCCTGCGGGCTCGCGCATGGTGCTGGACGTGCTCACGCGCCAGGCCGTGGGGCAGGCCGCCCGCCATGCCAGCGTGGGGCCCACCGGGGCGCAGTTCTGCTGGGGCGTGGGCCGCATGGCCGAGCTGGCACAGGCCCATCCGCGCCTGGCGCTGCTGCACGAACAGAGCGTGCTGGAGTGCTACGGCTGGCCGGGCATTGCGCTCGACATGGCGTGGCGCGCATGGCTGGGGGCACCGCTGTACGGGTTGGCCACGCTGGGCGCGGCGGAATGAAGCGGCGAATCGTTTGCTATTTTTATAATAGCTGTCGGCGCTTGATGGATAAGCGCTGAAAGCCAAAAAGACCCATGAACCTCAAGGCCCGCAGGGTGCGTGGGGGCGCGGCGGCCGTCCCGACAAATTGCCCATCGCTGCCGCAGCCCGTCCCCACGCGATCCTGAGCTATTGCAACGCCGACGGTTTGTATCTGCGGTGGGTGTGGGCCACCAAGACTGCGGTCGCAGCGCCTCAGGCCCGGGCCGCCGGGGCCTTGCGGGCACGGGGGCTCTTGCGGCCGCTTGTGCCGGTCTTGACGGCCTTCTTGCGTGCCGGGCTTGCGCGCAGGCCCCACAGGTGCACCGCCCAGGCTGCCACCAGGCCCAGGTAGGCCACGGGCACGCTCCACGCGGCCACCCAGGCGAGCGATCCGGCGGGGGCGGTGATGGAACGCGGATTGGCCAGGGTCTGCAGCAGTTGCCGCGTGCCGGTGCCCAGCGCCGGGTCGGCCTGTGCGCTGCCCGAGCGCGCCATGCGCGCGGCCATGAAGACAAAGAACTCCATCAGCAGCGCACCGATCAGAAAGCACGCGACCAGCGCCAGCACATGGCCCAGCGCCCGGCGGTCGCCCTTGGCCAGAAAGTACAGGACCGACAGCAGCGCCAAAACAGGCAGAACCCAGGCCACAGCGGGCCAGGCGGACGATACGAGCGGCATGTGGGGGAGGCGCAGGGATGCGCAGGAAGTGGAGCTTGATGCCAGCGAAGGCGATGGGGCTTTGGATGATAGACGCTCGGCGCGTCGGCGCTGCATACTGCCAGCCCCCCAACCCCCGCCCGTTCGGCTGATTCCATGGCGACACGCACCCCGCACCCTTTGCTGGAACCGTTGCATGACCGGTTCGCCCGCCACCCGCACCGGCGCACTGGCCTGGCCTGGAAGGACGTGGCGGCGCGGCTCGCCGACCACCCCGCCGCCCTGCGGACGCTGGCGTGGATGGAGGCATCCGGAGGCGAGCCCGACGTCATAGGCAGCGACACGGCCACCGGCGCAGTCCTGTTTTGCGATTGTTCCGCCGAAAGCCCGCAGGGCCGTCGCAGCCTGTGCTTTGACGCGGACGCGCTGCATGCGCGCAAGGAAAACAAGCCGCAGGGCAGTGCGCTGGCGCTGGCCAGCGAGATGGGCATCGAACTGCTGGACGAGGCGCAATACCGCGCGCTGCAGGCACTGGGCGAATTCGACACCAAGACGTCCAGTTGGATCGCCACGCCCCCGGAGGTCCGTGCACTGGGGGGTGCCTTGTTCGGCGATCGGCGCTACGGCCAGGTCTTCGTCTATCACAACGGCGCGCAGTCCTACTATGCGGCGCGCGGCTTCCGGGGCCTGCTGCGTGTGTGAAGGATGGGGCGGCGCAGGCTGATCGTGACCGCTATCGATTAAATAGCTGCCAGCGCTTGATGGACAAGCGCTGGCGGCCAAAAACATCCGCAACGGGCCTGCCGGATCCGCTACCCGGATGAACTGCCGGGCCCCATCATCTCGCGCATGCGCCGGCGCAGGGCACGGTCGCGGCGGTCGTCGGCTTCCCAGTCGGCCTTCACACCGCGCCACAGGGCCACGGCCATGAGCAGGATGACGGCGGTGAAGGGCAGCGCAAACACGATGGTGGCCGTCTGCACGGCCTTCACGCCACCGGCCAGCAGCAGGCTGATGGCGATGCCCGACACCAGCACGCCCCAGATGATCTTCACGCGGGCCGAGGGGTTCTCGTTGCCGCCCGTGCTCATCATGCCCAGCACCAGCGTGGCCGAGTCGCCCGAGGTGACGAAGAACACCAGCACCAGCACCGTGGCCGCCACCGACATCACCGCGCTCCAGGGCAGGGCGTTGAACAGCGCGAACATGGCGGTGGACACATCGGCGCCCACGGCCTGCGCGAGCGGCACACCCTGCGCGATCTCCAGGTGCAGCGCGGCCCCGCCAAAGACGGAGAACCACACAAAAGCGGCCAGCGTGGGCGCCAGCACCGTGCCCAGGATGAACTCGCGGATGCTGCGCCCGCGCGAGACACGCGCGATGAACAGGCCCACAAAAGGCGACCAGCTCACCCACCAGGCCCAGTAGAACACCGTCCAGCCGCTCACCCAGCTGCTGTCGCGAAACGGCGTCATGCGCAGGCTCATGCGCACGAACTCGCTGAGGTAGCTGCCCAGCGTGTTGGTGAAGGTGTCGATGATGATCACCGTGGGGCCCAGCGCAAACACGGCCAGCGCCAGCAGACCCGCCAGAATCAGGTTGATGGTGGACAGCCACTTGATGCCGCGCGCCACGCCGGTGATGGCCGAGGTCAGGAAGAGCACCGTGGTCACCACGATGATGCCCACCTGCGACGCCTCGCCCACGGGCAGGCCCCAGGCCGCGTGCAGGCCGCTGTTGATCTGCAGCGCCCCCATGCCCAGCGATGCCGCCACGCCAAATGCCGTGGCGATCACCGCCAGCACGTTGATCAGCGGCCCAAGCCGCTGCAGCGGCGCCCACGGCAGGCTTTGCACGGCCGTGCTCACCAGGGCCGAGCCGCCCTTGCGGAACTGGAAGAACGCAATCGCCAGCGCCACGATGCTGTACACCGCCCAGGGGTGCAGCCCCCAGTGGAAGAAGCTGTAGCGCAGGGCGGCGTTGGCCGCCTCGGGCGTGTTGGCGGCAATGCCGGGCGGCGGCGCGCCGTAGTGCGATATGGGCTCGGCCACGCCCCAGAAGACGAGTCCGATGCCCATGCCCGCCGCGAACAGCATGGCAAACCAGGCACCGATGGAGAACTCCGGCTCATCGTCCTCCTGGCCCAGCTTCAGGTCGCCGTAGCGGCTGAACGCCAGGATGAGCGCCATGACCACGAGGCCCAGCACCACCCACAGATAGAACCAGCCAAAGTTGCGCGTGATCGAGGCCAGCGCCGTGTCGAACACCCCCCCGAGAGAGTCTGGCGCGATCACGCCCCAGAGCACGATGGCGAGGATCAGCCCCGCCGAGATGAGAAGTTCCATGGATGATCACCTTTCTTCTGCTGAGTCTTCAGGAAGACGCGCCGCACTGGCGCGGCCCGTGGCACCCACGGAGTGTGGATGGCAGAAGGAGCATCGGCAGCAGCACGCGATCCAGGGACTTCACGCGTTCCGTTTCAATGCCTTCTGCCGCCCACCCTCCGCGCAGCCCGCTCGCGCAGGCCACCCGGCCAGCACCAGGCCCCGGAGGGCGCAAAAGCCAAAGGCCGGCGGCGCGGCGCCCGCAGGCGCATCAGACCACGGCAGCAGCACATCTTCAATGGGAAAAAAACGGACCCCCCGAGCGGCGCGCGCACCGCAGTGGGTGCTGCGCCGCAGCGCGCATGCCGGAACCGGCAGGACACAGGAAAAAGGCAGGGCCCGGCGCCGATGCGCGCATGCAAACCAGGGGCGCGGCAAGGCAGGGCACTTGCGCGGCGGCTGCGCCGCAAGGGGCGGGCAGGCTGCACGCAAGTGGAAAAGGGCGGCATTGTAGACAACCGGCGATCTACGGCGCGGGCAATACCGCAGTCAAGCCCGGGGAGATGCCCGCCCGCGCGGCGGGTCCGTCCACAGGCCGTCTAACGCTGCCCGCCTGCCGCGCTGCGAGCGTCAACCGCCTGCGCCGGCCACGGGCAGCGCCCCTTCGGCCGCGAAGTCGGCCACCACCTGCAGCACGTCCGGCTGCTGGAGGATCTTGCGGTGCCCCTGGCCTTCGGTGGCGAACATTCGAGCGCCCGCGATGTGGTCGCGGAAGGCTTCGCCGTCGGCAAAGCGGTTGACGCGGTCGCCCCGGTCATGCACCACCAGCGTGGGCAGCGCAATGCGCGGGCCCACGGCCGGGGGCTCGAACTGGCGCATCAGGATGCCCTCGCGCGCCTCGATGCGCCGCTGCATCGCCGCCCGCGTGCGCTCGGCCAGCCCGAACACCTGCGCGAACAGCCGCGTGTACTCATGCGGCGACGCCGGTGGCGCGATCAGCACCAGCCGCCCCGTGGTCAGCCCCCGGCTGGCGACGTGTGCGGCAGCATTGGCCGCCAGCGAGTGCGCCACCACGGCAACTGGAGCAGCGTCCTGCGCATGCAGGCGGGCCGTGGCGTATTCGATGGCGCGCGAAAACTGCGGCAGGTTGCTCACCCGGCCCCGGCTGCCGCCGTGCGCGGGCAGGTCCACCAGCACGGGGCGCAGGCCGCGCGCCGCCAACACATCGGCCAGGGGCCGCATCTGCCGCGCATGGCCGCCCCAGCCGTGCAGCAGCAACACGGCCGGCCCATGGGGCTGGGCCTGCGGGGTGTAGACGCTGATCTCGGCGTCTTCGAACGGCCAGCGCTCGGCGCGCCAGGCGCCAGCGGGCACAGCGCGTCGCCCGGGGCGGCGCAGCGGCAGCGGCGTGCCAAACAGCCGGTAGGCCGCGCGCACAGCCAGCGCGGGCCACAGCCGTTCGGCGGCGCCCAGGCCCGCGCGCAGCACGCGCATGACCGGGTGGTCGCCGTAAAAGCTCTGTGTGGCCTGCAGCGCAGAGCCAGAGGGGTGTGTGGGGGAGGTCATGAAGGCTCCTGTGAAGCGTGAACAGGGATAGAGAAGGCAGGCGGGTGCGAAGGACACCGATAGGGCGCGCAAGTGGGGCGAGAGCGTTCAAGGGTGTTCAGGGGCGCCGTGCGCAGCGGCACCCTCAATAAAAGACCCAGTCGCCGTTGCTGCCGGGCAACCGGGCGAGCAGGTCGCGCACCATCTGGGCCGCGCAACCCAGCCCCGCCAGCACGGCCAGGGCGGCGGCAGTCCAAAACATCGTCAACATGGCTTGTCCTTTCTTCGCACGACTGTGCGAAATTGAGGTAAAGAAAAACGATGGCCATCGTCGGAAGAAAACGGGAACGGAAAAAAAGAGTCAGCGGCCGCCCGCGGGGGCGACTGCCGGGTGTGCGGCGCACGGGTGTGCCGTGCGGCGGCGGCGCCGCGCTTCAGCGCGTGGGGGCGGGTGCTTCGGGGGCATAGCTTTTCACCAGCCGGGTCCAGGATGCCTCGGTGCGCGGCACCGCTTGCGGGTCGCGCAGAAAGCGCACGTCGTGCAGCAGGCCCATGATCATGGAGTAGATCTCGCCCACCAGCTGGTCGGCCGGTGTGTCGGCGCCCAGGTGACCGGCCTCGATGGCCTGGATCACCGTGCGGCGCAGGGCGGCGCGCCAGCGCGTGATCTCGCTGTGCAGCAGGTCGCGCAGCTCGCCTTCGCGGTCGTCCAGCTCGAAGGCGCCGGCGGTGTAGAGGCAGCCGGTGGTGGCCTCGACGTCGCGCGTGCGGACGATCCAGCGGCGCACGATGTCATGGAGCCGGGGCAGGCCCTTGGGCTGCTGCATGGCCGGCACGAACACGTCGGCCAGAAAGCGCCGCCCGAACTCCTCGATCACCGCTTTCTGCAAGGCCTCGCGCGAACCTGCGCGGGAGAAAACACCGCTCTTGGACAGACCCACCCGGTCGGCCACCGCCTGCAGGGTGATCGACTCGAGCCCGTCGGTGGCGGCCAGGTCCAGCGCGGCGCCGATGATGGCGGCGCGGGTGAGTTCGGCTTTCTGCGTCTTGGCGTCCATGGTTCGCAATTTAGCACATGCGTGCTAAATTGCAAGGGGGCGGGAATCCGGGCCCATCCGGCGGGCGCAGCGGGGGCGCGCTGCGCGAGGCGGGGTCAGGGCAGCTGGTGGCCGAAAGCGGAACGGCGCGGGTCGCCTGCGGGCAGGCCGGTGGTGATGCCACTGCCGGTGAGCACGGCAGAGCCCGAGAGCACGCTGCCCGACGCCACCGTGTCGCGGCCCCAGGTGCTCCGCCAGGCGGCCCAATCCATGTCATTGCCCGTGCACTCGGTGTCCTTGTGCGCCAGGCGGTGCGTGCTCTCGATCAGGTTGGCGCCGGTGGTCATCTGGGTGGCAAAGCCCGCGGGCACTCCGGCGCTGCAGCTCAGGCCCGCGTAGGGCGGCAGCGTGCGCGACGCAATGATGTTGTGGAAGACCCGCGTGCCGTCACTGGACGGGTTGAACACGCCCCACGACTGCCGTATGCGGCCGCCGGCCAGCGTGTTGTGGTGCACGTTGTGCTCGCGCATGAAGCAGGTCGACTGGAAACACTGGGTGCCCAGCACGATGGGCGCGTTCACCAGCAGGTTGTGGTGGATGTGCACGTTCTCGGAATTGGCCTGCGCCGAGATGTGGATGCCCGAATTGCCGCTTTCGGCGGCGTCGAACTCGAGGTAGTTGCGCCGGTAGGTGTTGTTCTGCGCGTTGTCCTTGTCGTGGAAGCCGCCATTCACGCCGGCGCCCAGGCGTACCTGGTTCTCCTCCACCAGGGAGTTTCCGGCGTCGAACAGCACGAACGCATACGCCGCACCGCGATAGCGGCCGAAGTCGTTGTCCTGGATCAGCAGCTTGTGGCGCGAGACCGGGCTCGTGTCGCCCCAGCCGAGGATGAAGCCCGGGTTCTCGCTCCTGTTGGGCCCTTCCACGCCATTGACGAAGCGCACATTGCGCACCACCAGCCCGGCGCGGCTCGGGTCGCTCACGATGCCGTACTGCTTGACGTTGATGACGTCCATGCCTTCGATGCGGGCCATGGGCAGCGCCGTGGTGCGCACCGTGAGGTTGCCTGCCTCCGCCATGTCCAGCGTCACGACTTCGTCGGGGTAGGCAAGCAGCTGCTTGGCGCGCGAATCGATCAGCTGCACGCCGGCCGCTGCGTAGGTGCCACGGCGCAGCACCACCGCCTGCTGCCCGGTGGTGCGGGCCAGCGCGTAGGCCAGGGTGCGGTAGGGCGCCGCCATGCTGCCGCGCGCTGCGTCGTCCACACCCTGGGGCGCCACAAACACAAAGCGCGCCGCCGCAGACTCGATCTGCACGGTGGTGGTCATCAGCTGCGGGGTCGCGCTGCTGTCGCGCACCTCGACGGTGGCCAGGTAGGTGCCTTCGCTGCGGGGCGTGAACCGCAGCGTGCCCAGGCGCGCGTCCAGCGTGGCGGCCGCGAGGCTCTGCGCCACGCCGTTGAGGGTCAGGCTCTGAAGCCGGTACTCATACGGATACAGCCCGCCCACCAGGCCCGGGCGGCTCTCGTAGGCGATGCCCGGATGGGCGATGTCGCGCCACCCAAAGGCCAGGGCGAGTGCGCCGCCCGGCGCTGTGGCGGGCATGGCCGCGCGCGGCGCTGCGGTGTGGCGGCAGCGCACGAACACGGGGGCGCCGTCGCCGGGCACCGTGGCGGGCGCGGCATCGGAGACGGCGCACACCTGGCCGGTGGGCTGCGCCACCACACGCAGGTCCAGCGGCGCGCCCGCAGGAGCCTGGGGCGCGAAGGCGTAGGGCTGGTGGTTGAACGTGGCCTGCAGCGTGGCCTGGCCGTGGGCCAGCGACACCGATTCACCCAGGCCCAGGCCCTGCACGCGCACCTGCAGCGAGACAGCGGCCGGTGCGGGTGCCGGTGCAGGCGTGGGGCTTGGAGTGGGCGTCGGCGCAGGACTAGGCGCAGGGGCAGGAGTTGGAGTGGGAGTGGGAGTGGGTGCAGGTGCAGGTGCAGGGGCAGGTGCAGGTGCAGGGGCAGGGGCAGGGGCAGGGGCAGGGCTGACCGGTGGCGGCACGGCGGCGGAAGGGGTGTCTGACGGGGCGCTGTCGGACCCGCCGCAGGCCGCGAGCGTGGCGGCCACGGCCCATGCGGCCCATACAGCCCCGGTGCGCGCCCACGCGGGCTGACCCCGTGGGCCCGGTTTATCGCGCGTTGCAGCCGATGCTCCTTCTGCCGCGCGGACTTCTAGGAGGGTGGGGTTGTTGGGGGCGGCAGAGAGCGCAGACGGGCCGGGGCAGCTTGCAGGGTGCATGGTTGCAATGGGTGTGCGTTGCGGAGTTGCGCCGTGCCGCATCCGCAGCGAGCGCGACGAAAAACGCCGTCGTTCAGATGCCCGCCGCAGCGCAGGCCTTTGGCGAGATGGCGTTTGCGCGGCGCATTGTGGCGGCGCTCACCCCAACGCCCGCTGACAGCGCGGCCCCGCAGTTGTGCGGATTTGTTACCGCTGCGTGATCAGCGCGTGCCCCGCCCGTTGTCAAGCCCGCGACCGGCGCGGCTGGCCCCGCTGGCCTGCCGCTGGTACGCTGCGTCGCCATGGAGACAACAACACCCCCCACCCCGCCCTACATCCCCCAGATCCGCCGTTACCAGCACTGGCTGCGCGACCAGCGCGGCCTGCAGTTCGAGAGCTACGACGCGCTCTGGCGCTGGTCCACCACCGAGCTGGATGCGTTCTGGCAAAGCGTGTGGGACTACTTCGACATCCAGTCGCCCACGCCGCACACGGCCGTGCTGGCGAAGAACACCATGCCCGGGGCAGAGTGGTTTCCTGGCGCCCAGGTCAACTACGCGCGCCAGGTGCTGCGCCATGTGGACGCGGCCCACGCCGCCGGGCTGCCCGCCATCGTCAGCCGCAACGAAAAGGGTAACCACCGCGAACTGGGCTGGCCCGAGCTGCGCCGCCAGGTGGCGTCGCTCGCACTGCACCTGAAGGCCCAGGGCGTGCAGCCCGGCGACCGCGTGGCCGCCTACCTGCCCAATGTGCCCGAGGCCATGGTCGCCTTCCTGGCCACGGTGAGCATCGGCGGCGTGTGGAGCATCTGCGCACCCGACATGGGCACGCACGCGGTGCTCGACCGCTTCCGCCAGATCGAGCCCACGGTGCTGATCGGCGTGGACGGTGTGACCTACGGCGGCCGCGACCACGACCGCCGGCCCGTGCTGACCGAACTGCGCGCGGCCCTGCCCAGCGTGCGCCATGCCATCGTGCTGGGCAATCTAGATGCTACTGTTTCAATAGCAGATTGGGCAAGCTGGACAAGCGCTACCGCCCAAAATGATGCTGAAGTGGCGGCGTTCGAGCCGATGTGGCTGCCGTTTGAC
The DNA here is from genome assembly GCF_049198005.1 of Paracidovorax sp. MALMAid1276. Classification (NCBI taxonomy): domain Bacteria; kingdom Pseudomonadati; phylum Pseudomonadota; class Betaproteobacteria; order Burkholderiales; family Comamonadaceae; genus Paracidovorax; species Paracidovorax sp. MALMAid1276. Next base: position 39,276 of record NZ_JBMIRS010000081.1, read on the forward strand.
CACCCGCTGTGGATCGTCTACTCCAGCGGCACCACGGGCCTGCCCAAGCCCATCGTGCACGGCCATGGCGGCACGGTGCTGGTGGCGCTGCAGCTCAAGGTGCTGCACAACGACATCGGCTGCAGCTACGAGCCCAACAGCTTTGGCGAGCGCTACCACTGGTACAGCTCTACCGGCTGGGTGATGTGGAACGCGCAGCTCAGCGGCCTGCTGTCGGGCACCACCTGCGTGATCTACGACGGCAACCCCGGCGGCAGCAAGGACCACCCCGACTGGGGCGTGCTGTGGCGCTTTGCGGCCGAGACGGGCGTGACCTTTTTCGGCGCGGGCGCGGCGTTTTTTGCCAACTGCATGAAGGCCGGCATCACGCTGAGCGACTATGGCGACCTCTCGCGCATCCGTGCGCTGGGCACCACGGGCTCGCCGCTGTCGCCCGAGGTGCAGGAATGGGGCACGGAGCAGTTCGAGCACATTCGCAGCGCCTCCATCGTCCATGCCGCCGCAGCGCCGGGCCGCCCCAAGCAAGGCGCGGCCCCCTCGGGGGGCAGCGACCCACACGCAGTGGGGGAGCGTGGGGGTGAACCAATCTGGTGGAACAACATCTCGGGTGGCACGGATTTCTGCGGCGCCTTCATCGGCGGACACCGCGAGCTGCCCCAGGTGCCCGGCGAGATGCAGTGCCGCATGCTGGGCGCGGCCGTGGAGTCGTGGGACGCCGAGGGACGCCCGGTGCAGGACGCGGTGGGCGAACTGGTCTGCGCGCAGCCGATTCCGTCGATGCCGCTGTACCTGTGGGGCGACAAGGACGGCAGCCGCTACCTGTCGAGCTACTTCGACATGTACCCGCCCGGCCACGGCCGCCAGCCCGGCGGTGGCGATGGCCCCGCCGCGATGGGCGCGGTGTGGCGCCACGGCGACTGGCTCAAGATCGGCGCCAACGGCGGCTGCGTGATCTACGGCCGCTCCGACGCCACCATCAACCGCCACGGGCTGCGCATGGGTACGAGCGAGATCTACAGCGCGGTCGAATCGCTGCCCGAAGTGCTCGACAGCCTGGTGGTGGACCTGGAATACCTGGGCCGCGAGAGCTACATGCCGCTGTTCGTGGTGCTGCGCCCCGGCCACACGCTGGACGACGCGCTGCGCGCGCGCATCCACACCGCCGTGCGCACGGCCCTGAGCCCGCGCTTCGTGCCCGACGACATCTTTGCCGTGGCCGAAGTGCCGCGCACCCTCTCCGGCAAGAAGCAGGAGCTGCCCATCAAGAAGCTGCTGCTCGGCCAGCCCATCGACAAGGTGGTCAACAAGGACGCCATGGCCAACCCGGGGTGCCTGGACTGGTATGTGGACTTTGCGCGCCAGCGCAGCCAGGCCGCTGCCGCCTAGCGCGTCCCGCCCCGAGCGGGGGGCAAAGAAGGGGCTCTGGCTGACATACGCGGCGGCCGGGGCCCGTCACCCTATGGGATTACGCGCCCGCCCGACCGACCGAATGAATGCCCGCCGGCGGGCCGCCCGACATAATGCGCACCCCGCACCGCCCAGCCTGCCGCAGGAGAGCCCGCCATGACCACCCCCACCTCCCACCCCAAACGCTTCTCGATGATCCGCGAGTTCCATCTCGCCGACTGGTTCACGCTGGGCAATGCCGTGTGCGGCGTGGGCGCGCTGTTCTCGTCCATGACCTACCTCGAAACCGGCGACGTGGTGCATGTGTACTTCGCGGCCGCGCTGGTGCTGGCCGCGCTGATCTTTGACGTGCTGGACGGCCGCATCGCGCGCTGGCGCCAGAAAAGCTCGGCCATGGGCCGCGAGCTGGATTCGCTGGCCGACGTGATCTCCTTCGGCGTGGCGCCCGCCATCATTGCCTACGCCTGTGGCATGCAGGGCCTGTACGACCGGGTCGTGCTGGCCTACTTCGTGGCCTGCGGAGTCTCGCGCCTGGCGCGCTACAACGTCACGGCCGAAACGCTGTCCGAAGGCACGGGCAAGGTGAAGTATTTCGAGGGCACGCCCATCCCCACGTCCATCGTGCTGGTGGGCCTGCTGGCCCTGGCCGCGTGGACGGGCGCCGTGCGCGAACACCTGTGGTTCGGCCAGCTGCTGATCGGCGGTTTCACCCTGCACCCCCTGGTGCTGCTGTTTGCACTGTCGGGCTCGCTGATGATCAGCCGCATCAAGATTCCCAAGCTCTGACATGCCGCCCCCCGCCAACGCAGGCGGGCCCGGCTGCATGAAGAAGAGTTTTTAAAAATGATAGCTACAAATCGTTGATGGTAAAGCGCTGAGGGCTATTTTTAGGCATATTTTGGCTATCGACCGCGGCGGTTGACGAGCACGATGCCGGTGGCCACCAACAACAGCGCCACCACCAGCCCGGCCGTCACCAGCTCGCCCAGCCACCAGGCGCCGAACAGCAGCGCAAACACCGGCGTGAGGAACACGAACACCGACAGCCGCGTGGCCGGGTAGTGCGCCAGCATCCACATCCACACCAGATAGCTGGCAAACGCGCCCACCAGCGACTGCAGCAGCAACGACGTCCAGGCGAACGCGCTGAACTGCCAGTTCCAGGTTTCGCCCAGCGCCAGCGACAGCAGGGGCAGGGCTGCGGCGCTCACGCCCACCTGGTAGAACAGCTGCCGTGCGGGCGCCACGCGCGCGAGCGGCGTGCTGCGGATCACCACCGTGGTCAGCGCCCACAGCACGCCGGCGGCCACCCCCAGCACATCGCCCACCCAGGCGCGCGGCATGGCCGCATTGGCCGGCCCCAGCAGGCTGTCGCCCAGCGCCAGGCCCACGCCCACAAAGGCGGCACACAGGCCCAGCCACTGCCAGCCGTGCAGCCGCTCGGCCGGCACAAAGCGCGGCAAGAGCAGCGCCACCCAGAAGGGCGCCGAGTACAGAAACACCGTGAGCCGCGATGCGGTGGTGAACTGCAGCCCCACATAAATGCACGCGAACTCGCCCGCAAACAGCGCGCCCGCCAGCAGACCCGCACGCAGCGCGCCGGGTGGGTCCTGCGCCCCGTCCCACAGGCGCACCCCGCGCCACGCGCACCACGCGGCCACGGCCACGGTGGCGATGGCAAAACGCACGAACGCCTGAAACACCGGCGCCACCTCGCCCACGGTGGCCTTCACCAGCACCTGCTGAAACCCCCAGAACATGCAGCAGGCCAGCAGCAGCGCAACGGCCAGGGAATCGAGGTGTGTCTTGCGGTCAGAAGAAAGCATCGGCCGATTATGGGTGGCGGCCGGGTGCGCCCCGCCCCGATCCCTTGATGGGCGGCGCGCCCGGCCCCTGCCGCGCAGTCGGCCTGTGGCCTGGTCCGACAGGCTGCGTAGGCGCACGCGCACGCCAGCGCGGCCGACGGCTCGCTAAGGTCGGCCCATGACCCGTCCTGCGACACCCCACACCCCACCGCACCACGGCACCGGCACCGATGGCCCAGGCCGTGGGAATGCGCGCCCGGCCGACGCCGCGTTCCTGGGCAGCCTCGCCACCTTCGCGGGCGGCGTCGTCGCGATGATGCTGGCGCTGTGGCCGCCCGCACCGCAGGCCCACGCGCAGACGCAGCCGCCCGCGCTCTCCGCAGCGCCCCTGGCCGCGCCGCGCGACCCTGCCGCGCGCCCTGCCGCTCTTGCCATTGCCAACCCGCCCGCAGGTGCGGCGCGCGCATGGCCGCGCTTCGGCCCCGGGCCGGCCTCGGCCGACGCCCGCCTGGTGGCGCGCTGGGCGTTTCAGTCCGGCGACCACGGCGGGCGGGCCGTGGTGCTGGTCGACAAGCCGCAGGCCCGGGTGTTCGTGTTCCACCCCGATGGCACGCTGCGGGGGGCCTCGCCCGCGCTGGTCGGCTCTGCCGTGGGCGACCACACGGTGCCCGGTGTGGGTGACAAGCCGATCGCGCAAGTGCTGCCGTCCGAGCGCACCACGCCCGCCGGGCGGTTTGTTGCCGAGATGGGCGTGAACGCCCAGGGTGAAGACGTGGTGTGGGTGGACTACGATGCCGCCGTCTCCATGCACCGCGTGCGGCCCACCGTGAAGGCCGAACGCCGGCTCGAGCGGCTGGCCTCACACACCGTCGCCGACAACCGCATCACCTATGGGTGCATCAACCTGCCCGTGGCGTTCTATGAAAAGGTGCTGAGCCCCACCGTGCGCACGAGCGGGGCGGTGGTGTACGTACTGCCCGAAACCCGGACGGCCGCAGCGCTTTTTGGGGCCCACGAGGTGCCTGAACGCGTCGAGCTGGCGGCGCACGCGGCGGCCGCGCAAAGTGCGGCGCGGTGAAGGAGTTGGCGACCGGCTGCCCGATTCCCTGCCCGCTCGGCAGGCGTCGTCCGACACACCCTGCGGCCTGAGGACGACGCCGCCCAAACCGCCAGCCGCTAACTTAAACACAGCTGGCGCAAACGCCGCCGGTCACCATCCTTCTCACGTTTTTTCAAACCTCAAGGAGCAACGACATGACAGCATCCACGTCCCTCAAGACCGTTCTGGCCAGCATCGCCGCCGTCGCCGTGGTCGGCACCGCCATCGCCCAGGGCACACCGCCCACCACCAGCAGCGCAGACCCCGCCACCGGCGCCGGCCAGCGCAGCACGCAAAACACCCCCATGGGCAGCACCGGCACCCCTGTCGGCAGCGGCGCCGGCACGGCCACCATGAACAACAGCGGCACGACGAACATGGGCACGTCCAGCATGCAGGGCTCGAACATGGGCGCTACCGACAGCACCACCGTGGCACAGAACACCCGACCAGCGCGCGCCGACCGCAACTGATGGCGCCCCCCCGCGCTTGCCGCACAGAAACGCCGGGCTTGCCCGGCTTTTTTGCGCCCTCGGCGGCCATCCAGCGGGTGCGGGGCCGCGCAGGCCGCCGGGCCTGCAGCGCACGGTACACTTTGCGGCTTCTGAAACACCCTAGACCGCTTCGCCGTCCCGGCGCACCCTTCCATGGTCTCCCCCACGTCGGCCCCGTCCCGCACCAGCTTTGACCTCAAGAGCGCCTCATTGCCCGTGGTGGCCGTGATGCTCAAAACCACCGACGCGGCCGTGTTCGCGGCCGACCTGGCCGAGCGCGTGGCCGAGGCCCCCGGATTTTTCGACAACGACCCGGTGCTGATCGACCTGGCCGCCGTGCGCGAGGCGCCGGAGCCTGTCGACTTTGCCGCCTTGGTGGCGGCGCTGCGCAGCCACAGCACGCTGCCGGTGGCCGTGCGCGGCGGCAGCCCGGCGCAGATGGACGCGGCCCGCGCTGCGGGTCTGGCCGCCGCGCCCGACGCGCCTGCTGCGCGCGCCGAGGCACCCGCACCCACCCCGGCCGCCGCAGCCCGCGAAGTGGTGCGCGAGGTCGAGGTGGTGCGCGAAGTGCATGTCGAAGTGCCCGTGGCCGGCCCCGGCACGGTGGTCATCGACAAGCCGCTGCGCTCGGGCCAGCAGGTCTATGCCCGTGGCGCCGACCTGGTGGTGCTGGCGGTGGTCAGCTTTGGCGCCGAGGTGATCGCCGACGGCAACATCCACGTGTATGCACCGCTGCGCGGCCGTGCCATTGCCGGTGCGCGCGGCAACACCGAGGCCCGCATCTTCTCCACCTGCCTGGAGCCGCAGCTCGTCTCCATCGCGGGCATCTACCGCACCACCGAGACGGCGCTGGCCGACGAGGTGGCCGGCAAGCCCGCCCAGGTGCGGCTCGAAGGCGAGAAGCTCCTCATCGAGCCCCTGCGCAACCCCGTACGTATCAACCCCCGAGAAACACAGTAGACCCATGGCCAAAATCGTTGTTGTGACCTCCGGCAAGGGTGGTGTGGGCAAGACCACCACCAGCGCCAGCTTTGCCACCGGCCTCGCCCTGCGCGGCCACAAGACCGCCGTGATCGACTTCGACGTCGGCCTGCGCAACCTGGACCTCATCATGGGCTGCGAACGCCGCGTGGTGTACGACCTCATCAACGTGATCCAGGGCGAGGCCAACCTGAACCAGGCCCTCATCAAGGACAAGCAGTGCGACAACCTGTTCGTGCTGGCTGCCAGCCAGACGCGCGACAAGGACGCGCTCACGCAGGACGGCGTCGAAAAGGTGCTCAAGGACCTGGCCGCGATGGACTTCGAGTACATCGTCTGCGACTCGCCCGCCGGCATCGAGAGCGGTGCGCTCATGGCCATGCACTACGCCGACGAGGCCCTGCTGGTGACCAACCCCGAGGTGTCCAGCGTGCGCGATTCCGACCGCATCCTGGGCATGCTGGGCAGCAAGACCCAACGCGCCATCGAAGGCGGCGAGCCCATCAAGGAGCACCTGCTCATCACGCGCTACAACCCGAGCCGCGTGGAAGACGGCCAGATGCTGAGCCTGGAGGACATCCAGGACATCCTGCGCATCAAGCTCATCGGCGTGATCCCCGAGTCCGAAGTGGTGCTGCAGTCGTCCAACCAGGGCACGCCGGCCATCCACGCCCAGGGCACCGATGTGTCCGAAGCCTACAAGGACGTGATCGACCGCTTCCTGGGCGCCACCGACAAACCCCTGCGCTTCATCGAGGCCGAGAAACCCGGCTTCTTCAAGCGCCTGTTCGGGAGCAAGTAAGCCATGGCATCCTTTCTCTCCTTCCTGCTGGGCGAAAAGACAAAGACCGCCAGCGTTGCCAAAGAGCGCCTGCAGATCATCCTGGCGCACGAGCGCAACGGCCGCAATGCGTCCGAGCCCGACTACCTGCCCGCCCTGCAGCGCGAGCTGGTGGCCGTGATCTCCAAATACGTGAAGATCAACCCCGAAGACCTCAAGGTGCACCTGGAGCGCCAGGACAACCTGGAGGTGCTCGAAGTCAAGATCGAGCTGCCCGACGCCGTGCGCTGAGAGCGCTGACTGCTCTGAGCGCCCCGCAAGGCCGCCGCAGCCGGGCGGCTTCAGCGTGCGTGCTTGGCAAACTTGGCCGCGAAGGCGGCCGCGATGCTGAGGCTGCGGCGCCCGGCAATCCACTGCCCCTGCTGGCCCGGCGCCAGCGTGCCGGGCTGGTCCACCGCCAGGTAATAGCCGCAGTTGCCCGCCAGCGCCATGGCCCGGCCGGCCTGCGCAAACCCCATGACGGCATTGAACTTGAAGCACGGCTCGCGGGGCGCCGTGACGCGCAGCACGCAGTCCGGGAAGTGCAGCTCGTCACCCACGAAGACTTCACGCTCCAGCGGGCCATCGACCGTGAGGTTCTCGCCCATAAATCCTGCCGGAAGGGGCTCGTCCAGCAGGCTTACCCCGTGCTGGCGGCGCTGCGCCTGCCAGAACGGGTAGTGCGAGGCGGGGTACGCGTACACCGCCTTCTGCAGGCCGCCGTGCACGCTCAGGTCGGCCTGTTCGTCGCCCTGCAGGCCCAGCGGGCCCACGGCCACGGGGCCCAGCACCGGGCGCTTGCCGATGCCTGTGAGGATGGAGCGCTCGCCCATGCGGATGCGCTCGAGCGTGCCGAGGTTGATGCTTTCGATCCGCATGCGCAAAGAGGCCGGCGGTGCGCCGGTCTACCAGCCCCAGAGCAGCGGCCGCGAGATCCAGCCCCGCACGCCGCCCGGCTGCTGCACCTTCACCCAGCCTGATCGGCGCTCGAGCGTGCGCAGCACCTCGCCGCGCTCCGCCTTGCCCAGCACGCGGCTGCGCGTGGTCGGCGCGCTGCGGATGTTGGCCACGCGCGTCTTCACGATGTGGTGGGGGGTCTTGCTGACCAGGGGCCGGTAGACCCAGCCGGTATCGTTTTCGAAGTCGCGCACCTTGAGCCACTTGCCGCTGCGCCCGGTCACTTCGAGCGGGAAGCCCTGGCTGAGCGACCACAGCGTCTGGTGCCGCGTGCCCGCACCTGCGCGCATGTTGATCTCGGGCCGCGCCACGCTGACCATCTCCCGGGCGGCCGTGCTGGCGGCACCCGCGGCCAGGGCCAGTGCAACAAGAAGTCCGCGCAGGGGTCGGGGCGAAGAAAACGAAACGGTCAAGGGCATGGGGCTCCAGTTCCTGAACGGGCCTGCCAGCGCGGCGTGCGCCCATCGCACGCCGCTGGCGCGGCCACGCCAGACATTTTTTCAGGCGCACGCCGGATGTCAAAAAAAGTGAGGTTTGTCGCACCGCGCAGCATGGTTTTGCGCGGCGCGTCTGCGAGGCGGAAGATGCACCGGCCTCGCGCCGTGCGTGTCGATGCCTCGTTGCCGCTCCGTGGGGCTACAGCGGGTGCTCCGTGTAGAACCGGCCGCCGTGGTAGAGCAGCGGCGGCACGCCTGCGCGGTGGCCGCAGCGCTCCACTTCGCCGACAAAGATCACGTGGTCGCCCTCTTCATAGCGGCTGCGGTTGAAGCACTCGAACGTGGCGGCACAGCCGGCCAGCACGGGGGCGTCGCTGATGCCGGGGCTGTGTTCCACGCCGCTCCAGCGGTCCACGCCGCGCGTCGCGAAGCGCTCGGCCAGCGCCTTCTGGTCGGCTGCCAGCACGTTGATGGCGTAGTGCGAGCCATTGGCGAACACCGGCATGGAGGCGGCCACGCGGGACAGGCTCCACAGCACGAGCGGCGGGTCCAGCGACACCGAATTGAAGGAGCTGGCGGTGAGCCCGATCAGCTGGCCCTGCGCATCGCGCGCCGTGACGATGGTCACGCCCGTGGCAAACATGCCCAGCGCGTCGCGGAACTCGCGGGAGGAGAAACTGGGGGGGCGGGCGAGTGCAGGGCGGGTCACGGGGAGGCTCACGAGATCACAAGAGGCGGCCACGGCCGGAGGGCTGCAGCGATGCAACTATTATGGGGCGCTGCCCGCCACGGTGCTGTGGCGGGGGCTTACCCTGTTCTGGTTCACGCATGGCAGTTCTTCCCCACTTCACCACCCTGGGCGCGGGCCCCACCGTGCTCATGCTGCACGACGCCGACGGCGGGCACCTCACGTTTGCGCCGCAGGTCGAGACCTTGGCCAGCCTGGGCTACCGCGCGGTTGCCTGGGACATGCCCGGCTACGGGCACAGCGCGCCCATCGAGCCGTACACCTTCAAGGGCCTTGCGCAGAGCTGCCTGGCCCTTGTCGACGCGCTGCAGGCCGAGCATCTGACCCTGGTGGGCCACGGCATGGGCGCCATGGTGGCGCTGGAGGCGGCGGTGCGTGCGCCCTCGGCTGTGCAGCGCCTGGTGCTGTGCGCGGGCGGACCCGCGCTGGATGCGCAGGCCTTGGACGACTGGGCCACCCCCCGGCTCGAAGCGCTGCAGGCCTTGCAGACAGCGGGCGGCAGCATGGAGCAGCTGGCGCAGACGCTGGTGCCACGCTACATCGGCACCGGTGCATTGCCCGAGGGCGTGCGCCTGGCCGTCCATGCGCTGTCGCAGGTGTATGCCGGCAGCTACCGCCGCGCGCTGGAGGCCCTGGCCACCTTTGACCGGGGCGCCGCCGAGCTGGTGCGGCTGCATGTTCCGGTGCTGCTGGTGAGCGGAGAAGGCGACCGCTGCACGCCCCCCGACGCCCTGCAGGCGCTGGCCCAGGTGCTGCCCGACGCGCGGCACGTGAGCCTGCCCAACGTGGGCCACTGGCCGCAGCTGGAAGACCCGGACGGTTTTGACGGCGCGCTGCTGGACTTTCTGGCCAGCCAGCGGGTTCTGCATTGAGCGCCGGCCCTCTGCACCGCGTGCGCGCCGCGCCCGCACTGGCCGCCGCCCTGCTGGCGGTGCTGGCTGCCGTGGGCGTGCGCATGGCCCCGGGCGACGCCGTGGAACGTGGCCAGACAGCGCGGCCCGCCCCGGCCGGGGCCGCGCAAGGCGCAGCAGCGCGCAGTGCCCCTGCCAAGGCCTCCGCCAGTACGCCGGCGCAGGCACCGGTGGCTGCCGCTGCCTCTGCCGCTTCATCCGTGACGGCTGCCGTGCCGCCGGAGCCCCCGCCCCCGTCGGCGTGCGATGTGCTGCTGCACCGCCTGCCCACGGTGTCTCGGGCCCAGTGCGAGAGCGCCGCGCTGGCGCCCAGCGGAGCCCAGTCGGTCAAAGGTGTTCCGCTGTACTGGCGCGATGTGCCGGCCGCCGCCGCAGCCGGGCACGGCGCCGCGCGGGCTCAAGGCCCGCAGGGCACCGAACGGCCGCTGCGGGTGCTGGTGGCCGGCGCCATCCACGGCGACGAGATCACGTCAGCGTCACTCGCGGTGCGCTGGATCGCGCTGGCCGAGCAGGCGCGCCGCCCGGTGCACTGGCGTTTCATCCCGGTGCTCAACCCCGATGGGCTGCTGGCGCGGCCCGCCACCCGCACGAACGCCCGGGGGGTGGACCTGAACCGCAACTTCCCCACGCCGGGCTGGGCGCAGGACGCGCCCCATTACTGGGAAAAGCGCACCCGCCGCGACCCACGTCGCTGGCCCGGCACTGCGCCCCTGTCCGAGCCGGAATCCGGCTTCCTGCATGCGCAGATGGCCGCGTTCCAGCCCCAGCTGATCGTGAGCATCCACGCGCCGTATGGCGTGCTGGACTTTGACGGCCCGCAGTCACCCCCCGAACGCCTGGGGCGGCTGTGGCTGGACCAGGTGGGCATCTTCCCCGGCTCGCTCGGGCACTACGCTGGGGTGCACCGGGGCATACCGGTGGTGACCATCGAGCTGCCGCACGCGCTGGACATGCCGCGCGCCGCCGAGATCCAGTCGATGTGGGAAGACCTGCTGCGCTGGATGGGCGAGCACTGGCCGCAGGTGGACGCGGCCGCCCGCCCCTGATGCGGGTGCTGGTAGTTGGCGCTTCGCGTGTCAGTGCGCGGCGAAGTGGCGCGCCGCAGCGGCCACGGCCTGCGTGTCGGCCTGCACGGCCCCCGGTGCACCGCCCTTGCCCCACAGCACGCCGCCCCAGCGCATGCCCAGAAAGTCGCCGCACAGGATGACCGAGTCGACCATGGGCTGGGCCTTGGTGCGGTCGCCGCTGGTGGTGACCAGCGACAGCGTCTTTTCGGCCATCCGGGCCTTGAAGTCGAGGCCGGGCACGCGCATCCAGGCGCTCCAGTGGTCCAGATAGGTCTTGAGCGGCGAGGGAATGCTGAACCAGTAGACCGGCGCCACGAACACGATGTGGGTGGCCGCCAGCGTTGCCTCCAGCAGGGTCTTCATGTCGCCCTCGGGCGGCGCATAGCTGCCCGTGGTGTGGCGCTGGTCCACAAAGGGCGGCAGCGCCATGCGCGCCAGGTGCAGCCAGGTCTGGCCGACCTCGGCAGGCAGGTGGGATGCGGCCTCGCGCGCCAGCCATTCGGTGTTGCCGACATGGCCCGGCTCGCGGGTGGAGGTGGTGAGGAAAAGGGTGTGCGGTGCAGGGGTGGAAGGCGTCATGCCGCCATCGTAGCGCCGGGGGCGTCGGCCTGCGCGGGCGCCGCAGACGCCGCAGCCGGCAGCAGAAAGGCCAGGCACAGCTGCACCAGCGCGTCTTCGAACTTGGCGCTGTCCAGCAGCGGCGACTGCTCCAGCGACGCGGCGCGCACCGCGCCCATGAAGGCGCGCGTGAGCACGAACAGCTGCGCGGCCGTGGGCGGGCGCAGCCCGTGTTCATCGGCCATGCGCTGCAGGTGCAGCGCGATGCGCTCGCTGGTGCCGCGCACCGAGACCAGCATCGCTGCGCGGTAGTCGAGCGTCCACGACAGGCGCGCCAGGGGCCGCAGCGGCTGCGGCCCGCCGCCAAAGGCCTGCAGGTAGTGGCGCACATACTGCCGCACCTGCTGCTGCGGGCTCCAGCCCTCGGCGCGCGCCTGGGCCAGCAGCGCGTCCAGCGCCAGCATCGTGCGGTCGCAGTGCTGATCGAGCATGGCCAGCAGGATGGCCTCCTTGCTCGGAAAGTACTGGTAGAGCGAGCCCACGGAGACGCCGGCCAGTTCTGCGATGCGGTTGGTGGTGAGTGCGCCCTCGCCCTGCGTGGCGACGATGCGCGCCACGGCCTCGAAGATGGCGTCCACCGTGAGCTGCGAGCGTTCCTGGCGGGGTGTGCGACGGGGTATGCGGCGGGGGGGCGTGGGGGCTTTGGACATGCAAACCTGAGCGCAATGCGAGTAGGCAGACGGCGGGGGGCGGCCTATTCTGCCGCTGTCCATCGACCCCGCCAACCGGAGAAGCCTGGCATGCACGAAAGCCCCCACAGCCCCCACACCCCTCTCAACGCAGTGCCCCGCACAGCCCCTGCCGGCACGCCGCTTGCGCGCCACCGCCCCGCGCTGCGCAGCCTGCACCGTGCCAGCGCCATGCTGCTGGCCGTGTTCATTGCCGCCCATGTGCTGGGGCACCTGGCCGGCGTTGCGGGCGCCGCAGCCCACCAGGTGGTGCTGGAGGCGCTGCGCGGCATCTACCGCCAGCCGGTGGTCGAAGCCGTGCTGCTGGGCTGTGTGGTGTTTCAGGGCGGCAGCGGCCTCACGCTGCTGTGGCGGGGGAGGCGCCAGCGCCAGGGGGGCGTGGCGTGGCTGCAGGCGGTGTCGGGCGCGTACCTGGCGCTGTTCCTGCTGATCCATGTGGCTGCCGTGCTGGCCGCCCGCCAGCAGGGGGTGGACACCAACCTGCAGTTTGCGGCCGCGGGCCTGCACACGCCGCCGCAGCAGTGGTTCTTTGCGCCGTACTACTTCTTGGCGGTGTTCGCCCTGTGCGCCCATGTGGGGTGCGCGTTGTACTGGAACCTCCGGGACGGCCAGCGGGCGCCTGCCCTGGCCATGGCCCTGGCCGTGGGGGTGTTGCTGGCGGGCACGCTGGTGGCCATGCTGGCAGGCTTTTTCTCTGCCTGATACCGTCGGCAGGGGCTGTACCGGCCCGGCATGGGAACCGGTCGCGTGCGCCGGCGGTTTGCTTCAGGCGGCCCGCGCGTGCAGGCCGCGTGGGTGCTGGTCCACGCCGCAGAAGCCAAAGTTCATGGCAGGCACCTGGCCGCTGATGAGTTCGGCCAGCGCCTTGCCCGAGCCCGCGCCGTGGGTCCAGCCCAGTGTGCCGTGGCCGGCGTTCACCCACAGCTTGCCCACGCGGGTCTGGCCGATGAACGGGATGTTGGTGGGCGTGGCGGGGCGCAGGCCGGCCCAGTATTGCGGGTTGCCGCCTTCATCGGGCGTGCGGGTGTCGCACACGCCGGGCAGGATGGCCTCGATGCGGCGCGACAGCATGTGGCAGCGCGCGCGGGCCAGGGGGCTGTCGAGCGTCAGGTCCCAGCCATTGAGCTCAATGGTGCCGGCCACGCGCAGGTGGTTGCCCAGGCGGCTCATGGCGATCTTCTTGCCGTCGTCGATGGTGGACACCATCGGCGCCCCTTCCGGCTTGAGCAGCGGAAAGGTGGCGCTGTAGCCCTTTCCGGGGTAGATGGGCAAATCCACGCCCACGGTGCGCAGCAGCGGTGCGCTGTACGAGCCGCAGGCCACCACCACGGCGTCGCCCTTCAATATGAAGTCTTTTTTGCCCCCAGCGCTTGACTGGCGAGGGATGACAGCTACTGAATCAATAGCATCGCCGATCTTGTTGAGGCGCAACACGTCGTGGCCGTAGTAGAACTGCGCGCCCCGCGCCGCGCAGCGGCGGGCCAGCTCCTGGGTGAACACGCGGGCGTCGCCGCTTTCGTCGGTGCTGGTGTAGGTGCCACCGGTGATGTGGTCGCCATAGGCCTTGAACGCCGGCTCAATCTGCAGCAGCTCCTCGCGGCTGACCAGGCGGCGCTGCACGCCATGCTTGCGCATCAGCTCCACCGCATGGCCTGCGGCGTCAAACGACTTCTGGTCGGTGTAGAAGTGGGCAATGCCGCGCTCCAGCCGGTGGTACTCGATGCCTGTGCTGCCCACCAGCTCCTTGAGCGCCGCATGGCTGTAGGCGCCCAGGGCCACGATCTGCGCCACGTTGCGCTCGAAGGCGGCGTCGTTGCATTGCGCGAGGAACTGCAGGCCCCAGCGCCATTGCTGCCAGTCCAGCTGCGGGCGAAACAGCAGCGGCGCTTCCTTGTCGAACATCCACTTGAGCGCCTTCAGCGGCGCGTCGCGGTTGGCCCACGGCTCGCAATAGCTGACCGAGATCTGCGCCGCGTTGGCGAAGCTGGTTTCCATCGCGGCATCGGGCTGCCGGTCGACCACGATGACCTCGTGGCCGCGCTCCAGCAGGTGCCACGCGGTGCTGATGCCGATGATGCCGGCGCCGAGAACAATGGTTTTCATGGGACAGACAGGGTGCGTTGTGAACCAGGACGTGCGGCCCGCCAACCGGCTGCCGCGCATGAGCGCAGTGTGCCCCGCATTGCTTTCTACTAAAAGCAAAATTAAACTTGATCCAAAAACATCAGACCATCTAATAGTATGAGCACCTACGATCCAGCCGCCCTGGAATGTCTTGCCGCCATCGTGGAAGAGGGCGGCTTCGAGCGGGCCGCCCAGCGGCTGAACGTGACGCAGTCGGCCGTGTCGCAGCGACTGCGGGCGCTGGAGGCCCAAGTGGGCTCGGTGCTTATCGTGCGCAGCCGGCCGCTGCGGCCGACTTCGGCCGGGCAGCTGCTGCTCAAGCACACCAAGCAGATGCGCCTGCTGCGCGCCGACCTGGAGCGCGACCTGCAGGAGCTGGCCCCGAGCGCGCCCGGCGGCACCCGCGAGGACGAACGCATCTCCATCGCCATCAATGCCGACAGCATCGCCACCTGGGCCATGGGCGCGCTGCACGACCTGGTGCGCCAGCGCGTGCCGCTGGAGATCATCGTGGACGACCAGGACTTCACGCAGGAATGGCTGCGGTCAGGCCAGGTGCTGGGCTGCGTCACCACCCTCAAGCAGGCGCTGCGGGGCTGCAAGATGGTGCCGCTGGGCGCCATGCACTATGTGGCCGTGGCCTCGGCCAACTTCGCCCGGCAGCATTTGCCGCAGGGGCTCACTCCCCACTCGTTTCGGGACGTGTCCTTTCTTTCGTTCAACCGCAAGGACGACATGGCCGCCGAGTTCGTGGCGCGGGCCTTCGGCCTCAAGCGCGTGGCGCTGAGCCACCTGTTCGTGCCCGGCAGCGAGGCCCAGATGCGCGCGGTGGCCGCCGGATGGGCGGTGGGCGTGATGCCCGAGCTGATGACGCGCGCGGGCATTGCAGACGGCAGCCTGGTGAATCTGGCGCCGGGGCACTCACTGCCGGTGCAGTTGTACTGGCACTGCTGGAACCTGGAGTCGGAACTGCTGGACGCACTGTCTGCCGCCCTGACCGGCGCCGCAGCCGAAGCCCTGGTGCACTGAGCCCGGGAATCGCCATAACAAGACCCTGCCTCAGTGGGCTGGGTCGCGCGGGCGTTGCACACCTAGTCCACTGAATCCGAGAAATCGGCTGTGCGCCGGGGCTGCAGCGGGATGCCCGGACAGGCGCCTGGCGCAGTCAAGGCTGGCTGCCTTGACAAGGCAGGCAACGCAGCCGGGTGCCCGCCGCTGCCCCGGCCCAAAGGGTGAGGGTCTGGCAACGCC
>NZ_JBMIRS010000013.1:0-4081 GCF_049198005.1 Paracidovorax sp. MALMAid1276
AGGGCCGCCCCGCCGCGCTGGCGGTGTCCCCCTTCCCGAACTGCGCAGTAGTTCGAGAGAAGGGGGAAGGCGCGAAGCGACTCAGGGGGATGTACCTCACACAGCGGCGTCGTCGAGATCGCCGGTGCGGATGCGCACCACACGCTCCACAGCGGTCACAAAAATCTTGCCGTCGCCGATCTTGCCCGTGCGCGCCACGTTCACGATGGCGTCCACGCAGCGGTCCACGTCCTCGGACTTCACGACCACCTCGACCTTTACCTTGGGCAGAAAGTCGACCACGTATTCGGCGCCACGGTACAGCTCGGTGTGGCCCTTCTGGCGGCCAAAACCCTTCACCTCGGTCACGGTGAGGCCGGTCACGCCGCACTCGGCCAAGGCCTCGCGGACTTCTTCCAGCTTGAAGGGCTTGATGACGGCGGTGATCATTTTCATGGCGGGTCTCCTGAAGGATGTGAAAGATAGAGGAACGCAGGTGGCGAGACGGTGGAACGGTCAGAAAACCGCCGTCAGGCGCGGAATTTATTGGTGATAGGGTAACGCCAGTCCTTGCCGAAGCTGCGGCGCGTAACCCTGATGCCCACCGGGGCCTGGCGGCGCTTGTATTCGTTGAGCTTGATGAGGCGCGTGACGCGCTCCACGTCGGCGCGCGCAAAACCGCTGGCAATGATGGACTCGATGGGCTCGTCGTTTTCCATATACCGCGCCACGATGGCATCCAGCACCTCATAAGGCGGCAGGCTGTCCTGGTCCTTCTGGTCGGGCCGCAGCTCGGCGCTGGGCGGGCGCGTGATGATGCGATCGGGGATCGGATTGGCGCCCGTGCCATACGGGTCGTTGGCATTGCGCCAGCGCGCCAGGTCGAACACGCGGGTCTTCGCCACGTCCTTGATCACGGCAAAGCCACCGGCCATGTCGCCATACAGCGTGCAATAGCCCGTGGACATTTCGCTCTTGTTGCCCGTGGTGAGCACGATGGCGCCGAACTTGTTGCTCATGGCCATCAGCAGCGTGCCGCGGATGCGCGCCTGCAGGTTCTCTTCGGTCGTGTCTTCGGGCAGGCCCGCAAAGTCGCTGGCCAGCGCGGCCTTGAACGCTTCGAACTGCGGCTGGATGGAGATTTCGTCATAACGCACGCCCAGCCGCTCGGCCATGTCGCGCGCGTCGATCCAGCTGATGTCGGCCGTGTAGGGCGAAGGCATCATCACCGTGCGCACCTTGCCCGCGCCCAGCGCGTCCACGGCAACGGCCAGCACCAGCGCCGAGTCGATGCCGCCCGACAGCCCGAGCAGCGCGCCCGGAAACCCGTTCTTGCCCACATAGTCGCGCACGCCCAGCACCAGGGCATCCCACAGGTCGGCCTCCAGGCTTTTCTGCGGCGCAATATCTGCTTCAATTTTGATAGCTGACTGCGCTTGATGGACAAGCGCAAACACGAGTTTTTCTTCAAATCCTGGCGCCCGGCCGGCCACCGAACCATCGGCGTTCAGCGCAAACGAACGGCCCTCGAACACCACCTCGTCCTGCCCGCCCACCAGGTGTGCGTACACCAGCGGCAAGCCCGTCTCTGCCACGCGCTCGCGCATCGTGGCCTCGCGTTCGGCGCTTTTGCCCAGGTGAAAGGGCGAGGCGTTGATGACCGCCAGCATCTGCGCCCCAGCCGCCGCGGCGCTGCGCGCGGGCTCGGCAAACCAGGCGTCTTCGCAGATGAGCACCCCCACGCGCACACCGGCCACCTCGAACACGCAGGGCGCGGCGCCCGCCACGAAATAGCGGCGCTCGTCAAAGACCTGGTAGTTGGGCAGCTCGCGCTTGGCGTAGGTCTGCTCGATGCGGCCGTCACGCACCACGCTGGCCGCGTTATGGCAGGCGCTGAAGGCCGGGGCATCGGGCGCCAGGGACTGCGGGTGGCCCAGCACGATGGCCAAGCCCTTCAACCCTGCGGTCTCGCGGGCCACGGTTTTCACGGCATCATCACAGGCCGCGATGAAGGCGGGCCGCAGGAACAGGTCTTCGGCCGCATAGCCGCAAATCGCCAGCTCGGGGGTGAGCAGCAGGCGCGCGCCCTGGGCATAGGCCTCGCGCGCGGCGGCAATGATCTTCTGCGCGTTCCCGGGCATGTCGCCCACCACAAAGTTGAGCTGCGCAGTGCAAATGGAGAGCGTCATGGAACTGGAGTCGGCCCTTGAATCGGCCCGTATATCGGCGCTTTTGTCGGCACAGGGGTCGGCACGTTTGGCCGGGTTGGATACCGCCCATGCAGCCCCGGGCGGCGGTGGGCAGCACGGGAGAGCGCATGGCTGAGGAAGCCACCATTATCGCCCGCGTGCTGGCGTCCCCGCTCGACGTGAAAGCGGCTGACTGGAACGCCCTGCTGGCGCAGCAAAGCCACCCCACACCGTTCATGCGGCACGAGTACCTGGCCGCCCTGCACGAAAGCGGCAGCGCCACGCCCCGCACCGGCTGGGTGCCCCGCTTCATGACGCTGTGGGATGGGGACACGCTGGTGGCGGCCTGCCCGCTGTACCTCAAGAACCATTCCTACGGCGAATACGTCTTCGACTGGGCCTGGGCCAGTGCCTACGAGCAGCACGGCGTGCCCTACTACCCCAAGGCCGTGGTAGCCGTGCCCTTCACGCCGGTGCCCGGCGCCCGGCTGCTGGCGCGTGACGACGCGGCGCGCGGATTGCTGCTGCAGGCGGTGTGCCAATGGTGCGAGCAGGAAGGCGTCTCGTCCGTACACATGCTGTTTTCCGCTGATGCCGATGTCCGGGCCAGCAACGACCAGGGCCTGATGCTGCGCCACACCGTGCAATTCCATTGGAAAAACAACGGCTACGACACCTTCGACCATTTCCTCGCCAGCCTCACGCAGGACAAGCGCAAGAAGATCCGCCAGGAGCGGCGCAAGGTGCGCGACGCGGGCGTGACGTTCCGACATGCGCAGGGGCGCAACATCGCCGCCGCCGACTGGGATTTCTTCTACCGCTGTTACGAACGTACGTACCTTGAACACGGCAATCCGCCCTACCTCACGCGGGACTTTTTCGCGCGCATGGAGCGCGACATGCCGGAGGCCTGGGTGCTGTTCATCGCAGAGCGCGAGGGCCAGGCGATTGCTAGCAGTTTGATAGCTATCAGCGCTTTACCAGAAAGCGCTGGCGGCCAATTTGACCCAAACACCGTGGCCTATGGCCGCTATTGGGGCGCGCTGCAGCGCGTCGATTGCCTGCACTTCGAGGCCTGCTACTACCAGCCGCTGGCGTGGTGCATCGCCCACGGCGTGCTGCGCTTTGAAGGCGGCGCGCAAGGCGAGCACAAGATGGCCCGCGCACTGATGCCGGTGCAGGCCACCAGCGCGCACTGGCTGGCCCACCCGGCGTTTGCCGATGCGGTGGAGCGGTTTCTCGCGCGCGAGAGCGAGGGCGTGGGGCACTACCTGGACGAATTGCGGGAGCGCAGCCCGTTCAGGCAAGGCAGCGTTGCCTGAGCGCGCCACCGGCCAGCCATCACTGCGCACCGAGGCCCCTCAGAAGCTTTCCCAATCGTCTTCAGCACCTGCCGCCACCGGCTGGGCCGCCTTGGGTTTGGCCGCTGCAATGGCAGGAGGGCGTGCTGCCCGCGGGGCTGCCCCTGCGGCTGCGGAAGTGGCTGCGGAAGCGGCTGCAGGCCGGGGCCCGGACTTTGGCGCGGTGGCCGCCACCGGCGCTGGCGCCGCAGGCCTGTGCGCCTGATCGGCCGAGAGCTTGAACACCGCCACGGCACCCACCAGGGCCTGGGCCTGCTGGCTCAGGCTGCTGGCGGCGGCCGCCATCTCTTCCACCAGCGCCGCGTTCTGCTGCGTCACCTGGTCCATTTGCGTGACGGCGTCGCCCACCTGCGACACGCCAGTGCTCTGCTCACCGCTGGCGGCACTGATCTCGCCCATGATGTCGGTCACGCGCCGGATGGACGACACCACCTCGGTCATCGTCACACCGGCCTTGTCCACCAGCACAGAGCCCTGCTCCACCCGCTCCACACTGGCCGTGATCAGGCTCTTGATCTCCTTGGCCGCCTCGGCGCTGCGCCCGGCCAGGCT
>NZ_JBMIRS010000086.1:0-5383 GCF_049198005.1 Paracidovorax sp. MALMAid1276
GACTGCGGTTCGCGATGGATTGGGCACCACGCACAAAGAAGGGCCAGCCAGCCCACAGCACGATGGGAACCGTCAGCACGAGCTCAATCCAGCTCTGTGTGGCCATTTCGAACCACTGCAGCCTGTGCCCCACCATGGCCAGAACAGTGACCACCACGGTCAGTGGCAACGTCCACCAGAAGCGATGCCGGAAATCCACGAGTTCGGCGTTTTCTCCCTCATCCAGCGTGGGGAGCATGGGCTCCAGCGTCATGCCGCATTTGGGGCAGTTCCCGGGGTGGTCCTGCTGCACCTCAGGGTGCATGGGGCAGGTGTAGATGGTGCCGGGCTGAGTGGCTTCTGGCTCTCGCGCAACCTTGTCGGTACCGGGAGGCGTGACAGCGTACTTGTCCGGGTCCTCAACAAACTTCGTTTGGCACTTGGCGCTACAGAAGTAGTAGTGCCGCCCCTCATGCTCCGCCGAGTGATGCGATTGTTCCGTCACGTCCATACCGCAGACTGGATCTTTCAGTTTCGTCATGGGCGGCGGTGTATCCCCGTGGACCCCCTCATGATGCTGATGGCCATGGTGGGTGTGATCGTGCGGTTCCGCGTTGGACATGAATGGCCTCCCTGCAAATGTGTTGTGTGCCTGCAAGATTACTTTTTGCTCGAATCGCCTTCGTGAGAGCCGTGCCCCCCGTGCCCATGGAAGAGGTGCATCAACGGGCAAGCCAGCAAGAGCAGATACGGCCAGTATCCCGCGATGTGCGACCAATGCTCCCTGAGCAAGAAGAATGCCCCGATGAGCGCAAGCATGATCACCGCGCCGATCAATTTGCGGCTGCCTCCGCTGGCGTTGGCAGCTTCTGAATGCCCTGTGGTGTGGTCGTGGTTCATGGCGATCTCCAAGAAGTGGTCATCGAGATGGTGATGGACCTTGGGGGAACAATAAGGTTTGACATGGTGGTAATGTCAAGCATGGGCTTCGTCAACCCTTGACTTGCGTCACATGAATGGCGGTATGTCCAGGCGTTCAACTTTGATCGCAGCAATGCTCCCTTGCCGCCTTCCCTGGACGCTACGGGTGTTGCACCGCCTCGCCGGGGTGCGTCAACGTGTGCGGGTCGAGGGATTGCCGGAAGGAGCTGCAGATCGCGCAGCATCATCCTTGGCAGAGTCACCCGTGAGCATGCGGCCAGCGGCGTCCACCTTGACCATTCCCAGCCTCGGATGACTCCAGTAGCGTGCCGTTTCTTCCCCGACCTGCATCTTGACCGGCGATGCCTGGTCGCGTGCCTCGTTGCCAGCGGAAGCTGCGAAAGCAACTGCACAAGCCATCGACAGCGCCGCGACAACGGCGGGTGCAAAGATCTTTTTGAACATGGTCTTAACCCTCATCATGAGTCATTGAAACGTCAGCCAGGCTGACGGCCCCACGCGGACCGATGGGCTCGGTGCGCGTCGTGACGAGGGGAAGTTTGGAATACAGCAACACACCAGAAGACGATGGGTCGATGATATTTCTGTAATGCTGGCAGGCGCCGCTTTGGGCGCGCCGTGAAGAGTTTCGGATGCTGAGAAATTTCACTCAGAAAAGTGTCCCTGCACCAAGTTCGCTCGGCGTTGGCTGTTGCTTGGCAAGTCGGCGCCAATCAATAGCGATTTGAGCTACTGTGCGGGCACTCTCATCATCTCGCCCGCTTCTCATCCTGCACAGCAAGAAAGCTGCTTGACGTCCTTGCTGAAGGTCTGCGCCGCGAGCTTGAGTCCCTCGACCATCGTCAAATAGGGGAACAACTGGTCGGCCAGCTCCTGCACTGTCATGCGGTGCCGAATTGCCAGGGCCGCCGTCTGGATCAGTTCGCCAGCTTCCGGCGCGACCGCCTGCACGCCAATCAAGTGCCCGGTGGTATCGGTCACCAGCTTGATAAAACCACGCGTGTCGAAGTTGGCGAGCGCACGTGGCACGTTGTCCAGCGTCAACAGCCGGCTGTCGGTCTCAATGCCGCCATTGCGCGCTCCTGCTTCGGTGTAGCCCACGGTTGCTACTTGTGGATCGGTGAACACCACGGCGGGCATCGCGGTCAGGTCGAGTGCCGCTTCCCCACCGGTCATGTTGATGGCCGCGCGCGTGCCTGCGGTTGCGGCCACATAGACGAATTGAGGCTGGTCGGTGCAATCGCCTGCCGCGTAAATGTTCCGGCCACTGGTGCGCATGCCCTTGTCAACGACGATGCCCCCCTGCGCATTGACTGTGACCCCCGCCGCGTCCAGCGCGAGGCTGTGCGTGTTCGGTGTCCGCCCCGTTGCGACCAGCAGCCTGTCAGCGCGGATATCTCCGTGCCCCGTCGTCAGCACAAATTCACCGTCAACATGCGCGACCTGGCTGGCTTCCCTGTGCTCCAGCACCTCGATGCCTTCGGCACGAAAAGCAGCAGTCATGGCCTCTCCGATGGCCGGGTCCTCCCGGAAAAACAAGGTGCTGCGCGCCATAATCACTACTTTGCTGCCTAGCCGGGCAAAAGCCTGGGCCAGCTCCAGCGCCACCACCGACGAGCCAATCACAGCCAGCCGTTCGGGAACGGTGGCACTGGCGAGCGCCTCCGTCGAAGTCCAGTAGGGTGACTCTTTCAAACCCGGAATCGGCGGTAGGGCCGGGCTGGCTCCTGTCGCGACCAAACAGCGGTCGAACACCACGATCTGCTCGTCCCCCTCGCTCAAACGGACGACAAGGCTCCGATCGTCCTTGAAACGCGCTTCACCGTGCAACACCGTGATGCCTGGGTTGCCGTCCAGGATGCCTTCGTACTTGGCATGGCGGAGTTCTTCGACACGTGCCTGCTGCTGCGCTAGCAACCGCTCGCGCAGGATCGTCGGCGGTGTGGGTGACATGCCCCCATCGAACGGGCTTTCTCGGCGCAGATGCGCGATATGCGCGGCGCGGATCATGATTTTGGACGGCACACAGCCAATGTTCACACAAGTTCCGCCGATGGTGCCTCGCTCCACCAGCGTGACGTGCGCGCCTTGCTCGACGGCCTTCAGTGCTGCCGCCATAGCGGCTCCACCACTTCCGATCACGGCTATTTGCAGCGGACGCTCGTTGCCACGGCGCTTGTCAGCGCCCCCTGTCCACTGACGCACCTGATCGAGCGATCCAGCGTGGTTGTGTTTGGGGGGGACATCGGCGAGCATTGCTTTGTAGCCCAGTCTGGCCACAGCGGCAGTCAGAGCATCGGGCAATGTGCCCGGCAGGGTGACAAGTTGGGCAGTGCCTTCGGGGTGGGAGACAAATGCCGACTGTACGCCGGGCACGTCTTCCAAGGCTTTTTTGACGTGTGCCGCACACGAACCGCAGGTCATGCCGGTGATTGTCAGATGGGTCATGCGACAGATCCTTTTTGCTTGTGCGCGCCAGGTAACGGCATCACATGCGCTGCAGTGCAGTTGTCAATGCTTCACCGCTTGACACTGGATGGAAACCCCACCTCTGCGGTTGCCTTGGTCAGCTTCTGCACGCTGGTCTTTGCGTCATCGAAGGTGACAGCTGCGTCGCGCGTCTCAAAGGTCACCTCAACTTCGCTAACGCCTTCGATCTTGGAAAGCGCTTTTTTGACGATGATCGGGCAGGTGGAGCAGGTCATGCCGGGAATGGCCAGCATGACGGTCTGGGTGGCGGCCCACACGGGGACAACGGCCAGGGTGAGCGCCAGGGAGGCAAGTAGTTGTTTCATGAAGAACTCCTGTGATCAATAGAAAAATGGCATGACATAGGGGAACCCGAGCGCGACCACAATCAGTGCGGCCACGCTCCAGAAAATAAGCTTGTAGGCAGCTCGCACCTGGGGAATCGCGCAGATCTCCCCCGGTTTACAGGCTTGCACCGGGCGGTAAATGCGCCGCCAGGCGAAGAACAGCGCCACCAGCGCGACCCCGATGAAGATCGGGCGGTAGGGCTCCAGCGCGGTCAGGTTGCCAATCCATGCCCCGCTGAATCCCAGGGTGATCAGGACCAGCGGTCCGAGGCAGCAAGTCGAGGCAAGGATGGCCGCCAGCCCTCCGGCCAAGAGCGCTGTGCGCCCGTTGTTTGGCTCCGACATGCGCTTGACCTTTCAAAATTGGTTGAATCCCGTAACCTTACTTCCGTAGTCATGTACGGAGTCAAGCGGTATGAAAGCCAATTTGGAGAGTTTTACGATCGGCGCTTTTGCCGAGGCGGCCGGGGTCAATGTAGAGACCATCCGGTTCTATCAGCGCAAGGGATTGTTGCCCGAGCCGGCCAAGCCTCACGGCAGCATCCGCCGCTATGGAGATGCAGATGTGACGCGGGTGCGCTTCGTCAAAGCGGCTCAGCGCCTGGGCTTCAGCCTGGATGCAATAGCCGAGCTGCTGCGGCTAGACGATGGAACTCATTGTGAAGAAGCCAGCGCACTGGCTGAGTCCAAGCTCAAGGATGTGCGCGAGAAGATAGCCGATTTGGCACGCATGGAGTCGGTGCTGTCTGAACTGGTATGCGCATGCCATGCGAGAAAAGGGAATGTCTCCTGCCCGCTGATTGCGTCGCTGCAGGACGGCGGGAGACTCTCGTTGCCGCAATGAGGTGGCCGCAGTGTCGTATGACGCCCAGAACCGACGCGGGGGATGCACTCGGGTTTTAGTGGATTGCAGATTGCTGTCGAAAGCGTAATCAGGAGGTCACCTCCATGTGGGGCGGCAATTTTTAGACTTCTCTCCGTGGTGCAGAAAACGCCACCTGGATGAACCATATCGGGCATCCGGCGTCACAGGAGACCATCATGAAAGTTCGTACCGCAATCCTCGTCGCCAGCCTTGCTGCATCCGCCACCGCCTCTTTCGCAACTTCCGTTTACCACGCAAGCCCAAGCCAGGAGGAAGGCGTGAGCCTGGCCGCCGACCATTTGGGCAATGCGGTGAGCCGCCAAGCGGTCGAAAGCACCGTGCTGGCCGCTCAGAAGGACGGTTCGCTGTACTGGATCAGCCGTGACTACCCTGCCACTTATCCACTCGTTCCGGGCCCCAAACTGACCAAGACCCGCCAGCAAGTCCTCGATGAGTTGCAGTCAGCCAAGCGCAACCCCGTCGGTCGTGACGGTGTACGGGATATGGGCGGCGAAGCTGGCTGGGTCGATGCCCGCCAACTGCCCTGAACCCTCTCAACGATCACCGGCAACCGCGTGCCCTCCCAAACCGGCCTGCGGTTGCACCTGAACCATTGCCATCTACCCAAAAAGGAAACACCATCATGAAACTGAAGTCCACCCTCATCGTCCTTTCCCTCATCGCAGCCCCCGCTTTTGCGTCGGACCAAGCGGTCAGCAAGACGCGCGAACAAGTGCTGGCTGAATTGGCGCAGGCTCAGCAAAACGGCGAGATGCTTGCT
>NZ_JBMIRS010000097.1:0-11533 GCF_049198005.1 Paracidovorax sp. MALMAid1276
CGCCCCCGCCTAAGAACGTATATGGACGCCCCGAATAAGCCAAGCCCTCACTCACTGCTGCCAAGAAGGTAAAGATTGCACCCGTATATTCGGACTTACTGTGGCCGGGGCCACGGTCCCTGATGGGATTCGCTGGTGGAGGTCCTATCGGTTTAGCGCACTCGAAGTGCCACGCTCTTATCGGATTGCATCCACCACGGTCTGACCTGTCTTGCCATCACTTCATGATTGCTTGAGCAATCGGTGGTTTCCTCCCAGTCTTCGTGCTTGCCGCTACGCCATCCCAGGCCTCAGCTGCTCGCTCGTGCGTAGCCGGGCTCGTAGCTCCTGTCATGCGCCAGCAAGGCCCACACAATGCGGGCATTCTTGTTGGCCAGTGCCACCGCCGCCACGTTCTTGTTGCGTCGCTGCACTACGCCATTGACCCATCTGCACTGTGGATTGTCCGCAGCCTTATTCTGGGCATGGTAAATCACCGAGCGCGCACCGTGGATCAGCAAGGTGCGCAGATAGGTGTCGCCTCGTTTGCTGATGCCCAGCAGGTTTTGCTTACCTCCGCTGGAATGCTGGCGCGGCACCAGCCCCAGCCAGGCGGCCACCTGCCTGCCATCCTTGAAGCTCTTGGCATCCCCCAAGGAGGCCACCAGCGCGCAGGCCGTGATGGGACCAATGCCGGGGATTTGCTCGAGCTTGCGGCTCAGGTCGCTTTGGCGGTGCCAGGCCACAATTTGCGCTTCCAGCTCCTGTACTTGGCGATCAAGTTCCTTGAGGTGTTCGAGCAGCCTGCCCATGAGCAGGCGAAACGCGCCGGGCAGTTCATTGCAGGCATCCTCGATGAGCTCAGGCACCCTCTGGCTGATGTGCCCTATGCCTTGGGGGACGATCAGGCCGAACTCGGCCAGCAGGCCCCGCAGTTGGTTGGCCTGCGCTGTGCGGGCCTTGACAAAGCCCTGGCGCACCCGGTGCAGGGCCAGCACGCCCTGCTGCTCCACGTTTTTGATGGGCACGAAGCGCATGCTCGGACGGGTGAGGGCTTCGCAGATGGCGGCTGCATCGGCCGCATCGTTCTTGTTGGTCTTGACGTAGGGTTTGACGAATTGCGGCGCCATCAGGCGCACGGTGTGGCCCATGCCCTGCAGCTTGCGCGCCCAGTGGTGCGCGCTACCACAGGCCTCCATGCCAATCAGGCAGGCGGGCAAGTTGACGAAGAAGGTCGCCATCTGCTCGCGCTTGAGCAGTTTGTTGAACACGGCCCGCCCGTGCTCATCCACGCCGTGAACCTGAAACACATTCTTGGCCAGATCGATGCCAATGGTTGTAATCTTCATGGTGGACGCTCCTGCTCCGTTGAAGTGGAAGAACTGACGTCTCCACTGTGGCACTTTCGATGCCGTTTGGGGTGGGGCGTCCATCCCATTGGTTCATTGAATGCAGAAGGCGGTTGGGGCTGAGCTTGCGGGAGGTTCGTGCCGCGCGGCTCATCGACGGAACCCGAAAATCAGCGATGCGCAGGGTCTGTGGCCCGCTCACTCCACCACGGTCCGGTTGCGGCCCTCGTGCTTGGCGCGGTACAGCGCAGCGTCGGCGCGCGCAAGCATGGCGTCCAGGGTTTCGTGCGGGCCGGTCCAGCTGGTCAGGCCAATGCTGACCTCGCAGTCCAGCGCGTGGCCGGTGGCCAGCGCAGCATGGATGCGCTCGGCCACGACCTGGGCGGCCCCGCTGTCGCTGCCGGGCAGCAGCACCAGAAACTCCTCGCCACCATAGCGCCCCAGCCGGTCGGCGCGGCGCAGCGCCTGCCGCGTGCGCTCGGCAAAGTGCACCAGCACCGCGTCGCCGTGCTGGTGGCCCCGGGTGTCGTTCACCGCCTTGAAGTTGTCCAGGTCCACCATCATGATCGCCGGGCCCTGGCCGTAGCGGCGCGCACGTTCCAGTTCGTCCTCGCAGCACTCCAGCAGCGCGCGGCGGTTGAGCGTGTTGGTGAGGGAATCGTGCGTGGCCAGGTGTTCCAGCTCGGTGCGCAGGCGGTCGGTGGCCATCAGCACCGCGCCGATGGAGAGCATGAGCACCATCAGCACATAGGCGCCGATGTAGAGCGACTGGAACAGTGAGGGCTCCATCAGGTCCGAGCCGCCCTTGCCGATCACGAGGGAGATCAGCCGCACGGCCAGGATCAGCGTGTGCGCGGCCAGCACCACCTCCACCAGCCGCACCGGAAAGCTGCGGTCGCCATGCTGCAGCATGAAGCGCAGCTGCGCCGCATAGATGCTGCCCATCAGCACGGCAAAAAAACCCACCCGCATCGAGTAGCTGGGGTATGCGTAGGTAAGCACCACAAACACCGCAGTGCTGCCCGCCATCACCCAGCCCCAGAAGCGCCAGTCGAACGCGTGGCCCAGAAAGTGCCGCGTGCCCATGTAATAGATCAGGCTGCCCAGCACCAGCAGTTGGTTGGCAACCACCAGGCTCAGCCAGGCCGGGACGAAACCCCGTGCGCCAAACAGCGCGGTGGAGACGAGCCACAGCAGCGGCGCGACGGCCCAGGCTCCCACGCCGCGGATCGACGGCGGATAGTGGCGCCGCATGAACAGCATGACAACCGCCATGACGGCGGACATGAAGCCCGCCATGGCGATCATGGAACGTGGGTCGAGGTTCGTCATCCGTGGGGTATGAGGGGGGTGGCGCGCCTGCGTAAGCAATTGTGTCTGTTGCCTGCGGTCAGTATAGCCATGGGAATTGCCGCATTCCGCCGGGGTAAGTCCTGTCTGGCACAGGCCTTGCGTGCGCGCAGCGCATGCGCCGGCTGCTGGTCATCAACCCCAACACATCCCCCCGTGTCAGTGCGCTGCTGCAGCACCATGTGCAGGCCGCCGTCGGCCCGCAGGTGGCCGTGCACACCGCCACGGCGCGTTTTGGCGCGCCGTACATCGCTTGCGAGGCCAGCTACGCGGTGGCGGCCCATGCGCTGCTGGATGTGTGGGCCCACCACATGACCCAGCTCACGGCCCAGCCCGGCCCGTTGCCCGACGCCGTGCTGATCGGCTGCTTTGGCGACCCCGGGCTGATGGCGCTGCGCGAGAGCAGCCCGGTCCCGGTGACGGGGCTGGCCGAAGCGTCCTTCATCGAGGCCGCCCGCCATGGCCGCTATGCCATCGTGACCGGCGGGGGGCGCTGGGGCCCGATGCTCCAGCGCCTGGCCGCCGCGCTGGGCCAGGCTTCGCTGCTCGCGGGCATCCACACTGTGGCGCCCACGGGCGCCCAGCTCGCGGCAGACCCCGAAGCCGCGCGCTCGCTGCTGGCCCGGGCCTGCCGTGACGTGGTGCAGCGGTGGGGCGTGCAGGCCGTCATCCTGGGAGGAGCCGGCCTGGCCGGGATGGCCGCCGCCGTGCAGCCGCAGGTGGACGTCCCGGTGATCGACAGCGTGCTGGCCGGCGCGCACATCGCCCTGCGCGCGCAGCCATCGCCCCCCGAGCGCCGGGCGGCAGGCTTTGACGTGGCGTGGAGCGGCGTGTCCGCAGAGATGGCGGCCCTGGGGGTTGCAAAGGCGGATTGACGGGGCGCGGGTGGGTTCGCTAGTATTACGTTTGTAATAACTGGAGGAATTCCATGCACATGCTCAAGCTCACGCAGATTGGAAATTCTGTCGGCGTGGTGTTGCCCAAAGAGGCCCTGGCGCGGCTGAAGCTGGGCAAAGGGGAAACCGTGTTCTTGACAGAGACGCCCGATGGCTACGCCTTGACGCCCTACGATCCGGCGCTGGAAGAGGAGATCAAGGCGGGCCGCGAGTTCATGCGCGACTTTCGTGACACGTTTCATCAGTTGGCACGATGACCTGGCGATGGATCAGCAAGCAGGCGCTCGTGCTGCTTCACGGCGAAAGCCTCGCCATCCATGGGGGTCGAGAGGGCATGCGTGATGAAGGGCTGCTGGAGTCGGCGCTCATGCGGCCTCAGAACATCGTTGCTTATGCCGATGCCTCCAGCCCCCCAGATGCGGCAGCGCTTGCCGCGAGCTACGGGGTTGGCCTGGCCAAAAATCACCCCTTTGTAGATGGCAACAAGCGGGCCGCATTCCTGGCGGTGGGTTTGTTTCTCTATCTGAACGGAATGCGCCTGGAGGCCAGCCAGGCCGATGCGACTTTGACCATGCTCGCCGTCGCCGCAGGCGACATCTCTGAAGAAGCCTTTGCCGCCTGGCTGCGCACGCATGCCGTGCCGCGCAACTGATCGCTGGATTTTTAGTGTTTTTAAGCCCCAGCGCTTATCCATAAAGCGCTGATAGCTATCAAAATAATAGTTACCGAGGGGCCGGTGTCTTCGGTGCAAAGCAGCAAAACGGCTGCACCGCACATTCCCAGCACCGGGGTTTGCGCGCCTGGCACACGTAGCGGCCATGCAGGATGAGCCAGTGGTGCGAATCGACGGCGTACTGGGCAGGCACGCGCTTCATCAGTTGCAGTTCCACCGCCAGCGGGTTCTTGCCGGGTGCGAGGCCCGTGCGGTTGCTCACCCGAAAGATGTGCGTGTCCACGGCCATCGTCGGCTGGCCGAAGGCCACGTTCAGCACCACGTTGGCGGTCTTGCGGCCCACGCCGGGCAGCGCTTCCAGTGCCTCGCGCGTGCGGGGCACCTGGCCGCCGTGGCGCTCCACCAGGATGCGGCAGGTCTCCATCAGGTTCCTGGCCTTGGTGCGGTACAGGCCGATGGTCTTGACGTAGCCCTCCAGTCCCTCCAGCCCCAGGTCGAGGATGGCCTGCGGCGAGCCCGCCACCGGAAAGAGCTTTCGCGTGGCCTTGTTCACCCCTACGTCGGTGGCCTGGGCCGACAGCAGCACAGCGGCCAGCAGCTCGAACACGGTGGTGTACTCCAGCTCGGTGTTGGGCATGGGGTTGGCGGCCTTCAGCGTGGCGAAGAAGGGTTCGATCTGGCTGGCGTGCATGGCGGGTGTGGCGGATCGCAGGGGTCGGGCGGGGGGGAGGGCGGGGCGGCATTGTCCCATCGGACGGCAGCGGCGGTAGATCTGGGGTTCAGGCAGTGGGCAGCTGGGTGCGCAGGAACGCGATGAAGGCACGCACGCCCTCGGGCAGCGTGCGGCCCGCCAGCGTCTGCAGCTCGATGGCGCGGCCGCTCATGCCGCGCTCGCGGATCTGCGCGGCATGCAGTTCGCCGCGGCGCACGCGCTCGCGCACCGTGACTTCGCCCGAGATGGACAGCCCGCCGCCGTGCAGCACGAAATGCGTGAGCGTCTCGAAATGGTTGCTCACCAGCACCGGGTCGAACACCAGCTGGCGCTGGCTGCAGCCGATGTCGAACAGCTGGCGCACGGTGTTGTCGCGCTCGGGCAGGGCCACGGGGTGGGCGTGCATCTGCGCCAGCGTGATGCTGGGGTGCCGCGCGAGGGGATGGTCGGGCCGCATGATGGCGATGACCGGCGACACCTGGCGGTGCTGCACCTCGATGTCGCGCTCGGCCGAGCGGCTGTAGGTCAGGCCGATGTCGGCCTCGGTGTTGAGCACGGCCTGCGTCACCGCAGCCGGCGGGGCCACCCGCAGATGAAACTGCATGCCCGGGTACTGCGCGCGGAACTGCGCCATGGCCTTGGGCAGGAATTCGATGGCGAAGCCGGCCGAGCTGCACACGCGCACCAGCCCCCGCCGCAGGCCCTGCAGCGCCTGGATGTCGCCCACCACGCGGTCGGCTTCGAGCGCATTGCGCAGGGCATGGGCGGCCAGCAGTTCCCCTGCAGGGCTGGGCGCCATGCCGCGCGGGCGCCGCTCGAACAGCGGCACGCCCAGCACGTCTTCCAGCGCGGCCACCTGGCGGCTCACGGCCGAAGGCGACACGTTCAGCCGCGTGGCGGCCTCGCTCACCGAGCCGCTGCGCACGACTTCCAGAAAGTAGCGCAGGGCGGTGTCCTGCAGGCGTTGGGCAGAGCGCATCGGTGACAGGTTCAAAAAATGCAGAACGCTTTTGGTTTGCGAAAAGCGCAACGATACGTCAATTATTTGGCGATGGTGTAAACGCAGCCGCCTGCGTATCCTGCGGCCATGGACTTCACCAACGCCCCTTCCACACCCTCCGCCGCCGCTGCCCCTGCCGTTCGCGCCGACGCAGCGCTGGTCGAATGGAGCGCCACGGCGCTGTCGCAGGCCATCCAGACGCGCGAGGTCTCGTGCACCGAGGTGCTGCAGGCCTACCTGGCGCAGATCGACCGGCTCAACCCCCGGGTGAATGCCCTGGTGGCGCCCGTGGAGCGCGAGGGGCTTTTTGCGCTGGCCCGTGAGCGCGATGCACAGCTGGCGCGCGGCATCCGCCTGGGCCCGCTGCACGGGTTTCCTCAGGCACCCAAGGACATCATGCCTGCGGCAGGCATGGTCACCACCAAGGGCTCGCCGATCTTTGCCGGGCAGGTCAGCCGCAGCGACGCCGTGGTGTTCGAGCGCATGCGGGCCGGTGGTGCGCTGTTCGTGGCGCGCAGCAATTCGCCGGAGTTCGGCCTGGGCGGCCACACCTACAACCCGGTCTACGGCACCACGGGCAATGCGTTTGATCCTGCGCGCAGTGCGGGCGGCAGCAGTGGCGGTGCGGGTGTGGCGGTGGCCCTGCGCATGCTGCCGGTGGCCGACGGCTCGGACATGATGGGATCGCTGCGCACCCCGGCGGCGTTCAACAACGTGTTCGGCCTGCGCACCTCGGTCGGTCTGGTGCCGCATGGGCCTGCCGATGAGGTGTTCTTCCAGCAGTTCAGCGTGACCGGGCCCATGGCACGCAGCGTGGCCGACCTGGCGCTGCTGCTGTCGGTGCAGGCGGGGCCCGACGCCCGCCTGCCGCTGTCGCTGCGGCACAGCCCTGGCGCACCGTGGACGGCGCCGCTGGAATGCGAAACGCGCGGCCTGCGCATCGGCTGGCTGGGCGACCTGGGCGGCCACCTGGCGATGGAGCCCGGCGTGCTGGCCACCTGCGAGCAGGCGCTGGCCCACTTCGGCACGCTGGGGTGCAGCGTGGAGCCGGTGGTGCCCGACTTCGACTTCGAAAGGCTGTGGCAGGCCTGGCTGGACCTGCGCAGCTTCCAGGTGGGGGGCGCCAACGCCGCCCTCTACCGCAACCCGAAAAGCCACGCGTTGCTCAAGCCCGAAGCCGTGTGGGAAATCGAGCGCGGCCTGCGCCTCACGGCCTTGCAGGTGTACGACGCAGCCCGGGTGCGCAGCGCGTGGTACGACACCGTGCGCGTGCTGTTCGAGCGCTTCGACTTCCTGGTGCTGCCCGCCGCACAGGTTTTTCCCTTCGATGCCGCCCACACCTGGCCGCGGGAGGTGGGCGGGCGTGCCATGGACACCTACCACCGCTGGATGGAGGCCGTGGTGCCTGCCACCATGGCCAGCGTTCCGGCCCTGGCCGCACCTGCGGGTTTCGGTGCCACGGGGCTGCCCGCCGGCCTGCAGATTCTGGGCCCCGCCCAGCAGGACTGGGCCGTGCTGCAACTGGGCCACGCCTACGAGCAGGCCAGCGGCTATGCGCGCCAGCGCAGCCCCCTGCTGGATTGACCGATCGCCACCCACTCACCGTGTTTCCCGTTCGCGTGTTTTTTTGGAGAGCTTGACCATGCTGCGTTCCCGTTTCGTATCGCGTCTCGTCGCTGGCGCCCTGGTGCTGGCAGGCCCATGCCTGTCGCTGGCGCAGACCCCGGCCCAGGCCACGGTCTACCCAGACCGCCCCATGAAGCTGGTGGTGCCGTTCGCCCCCGGCGGCGCCACCGACATCCTCGGGCGCCTGCTGGCCACTGCGCTGGGCGAGCGGCTGGGGCAGCCGATGGTGGTGGAAAACCGGCCCGGCGCGGGTACGGTGGTGGCGGCGTCCATGGTGGCCAAGGCACCGGCCGACGGCTACACGCTGCTGCTGGGCTCCAACACCACGCTCACCATGAACCCGGTGCTGCGCCCCAACCTGCCGTACGACCCCCTCAAGAGCTTCACCCCGCTGGCCCTGGTGGCCGACATGGGCTTACTGCTGGTGGCCCACAACGACACGCCCGGCCGCACGCTCAAGGACATCGTGGCCCAGGCCAAGGCAGCGCCGGACAAGTTCTCCTATGCCTCGTATGGCACCGGCTCATCGGTGCACTTCGGGGCCGAGATGCTGAAGACAACGGCGGGTTTCCAGATGGTGCATGTGCCCTTCAACGGCAGCTCGCCCAGCCTCACCGCACTGATGGGCGGGCAAGTGCCGCTGGCGGTCGACACGGTGGTGGCCTCCACCCCGCTCATCAAGTCCGGCAAGATCAAGGCCATTGCCACGCTGAGCCCGCAGCGCCTGGCGCTGCTGCCGGATGTGCCCACCGTGGCCGAAAGCGGCTACCCCGGCTTCGACATGGGATCGTGGTTTGCCTTTGTGGCACCGGCGGGCCTGCCGGCGCCCGTGCAGAAAAAGCTGGAGAAGGCGCTGGCCGACACCATGGCGTCGGCAGACTTCAAGAAAAAGATGGAGGACATCGGCCTCACGCCCATTGGCGGCAATGGCGAGGCACTGCGCGCCCGCATCGAGCGCGAACTGCCGCAAATGCGCGCCGTCGCGGCGCGCGCAGACATCCGGGTGGATTGAGGCGAGGGCACTGCCGGTTGGGCGCTGTGCCCGGACTGTGTTCAGCGAGAGCGCCGCACGGGCACGCACAGCCAGCACGGAAAGCGCCCGGTGGCCGGGTCCACCGCAAAGTCCTCGTCATAGATTTCGAGCGCTGCGCGCGGCGCCCATTCCCAGCCTTCGGGGATCTGGCCCGGCGTCGCCAGCTGCGCCCAGGCGGCGCCGATCTCAGCCCCCGTGCCCACGAAATGGCGGCAGGCGTAGTCGCCTCCCTCAAAGTCCAGCACCTGCACCCCGGGGCCGGGGCGCAGGCCCACGCCAATCTGCACGCAGGCGTCGTAGCGGCATTGATCGGGCGGCGTGCACGAGGGATCGTCGTGGCTGAGGCCATAGAACCTGGGGCGTGGCTCGCTCAGCCGATTGTCGGCGCACCAGGTGCCGAAGCGCTCCCACAGCGCGGTGAGGCCCGGGTGGGCATAGGCACCCGTGTGGCGCATGCAGGCCAGGCGCATGGGAGGAAGGGTGCGAATGGCGAGCAGCATGGAGGAGGACCTTGATGCAACAGGAGGACTGCGGGCGCACGGACGAACCGTTGCGGGAGCACGGGCGAATCAGTTTACCCAGCGCGCATGAATCCAGCGCAGCAATTGGCGACAATGCTGCGTTTGCAGCCAACCCACACGTCCACGCCATGCAATTTGCCGACCGCCTGAACAACGTCGAAACCTCCGCGATCCGCGAACTCTTCAAGCTGCTGGGCAAGCCCGGCATCATCAGCTTTGCCGGGGGCTTCCCGGACAGCGCGATGTTCGACGTGGACGGTATCCGCGCGGCCAGCAATGTGGCCCTGGCCGAAGAGCCCGGCGCGGCGCTGCAGTACGGCGCGACCGAAGGCTACAACCCGCTGCGCGAACAGCTGGCCGCCTTCATGGCCATCAAGGGCGCCCAGGGCGTGGCAGCCGACAACCTCATCGTCACCACCGGCAGCCAGCAGGCGCTGGACCTGCTGGGCAAGACCCTCATCAGCCCCGGCGACAAGGTCATCGTGGAAGGCCCGACCTTCCTGGCCACCATCCAGTGTTTCCGCCTCTATGGCGCACAGCTGATCAGCGCGCCCATCGACGGCCACGGCGTGAAGACCGACGAGCTCGAGAAGCTCATCGCAGAGCACAAGCCCAAGTTCGTGTACCTGATCCCCACCTTCGGCAACCCCAGCGGCGCCATGCTGAGCGCCGAGCGCCGCAAGGCCGTGCTGGAGATGGCCGTCAAGCACAACACCCTGATCGTCGAGGACGACCCGTACGGCGACCTGTACTTTGGCGACGCGCCCCCGCCCAGCCTGCTCAACCTGTCGGCCAGCGTGCCCGGCAGCCGCGAACTTCTGGTGCACTGCGGGTCCCTCAGTAAGGTGCTCTCGCCCGGCCTGCGCGTGGGCTGGATGATTGCCCCGGCCGAGCTGCTGGCCAAGGCCACCATGTGCAAGCAGTTCAGCGACGCGCACACCAGCACCTTTGCCCAGGCCACGGCCGCGCAGTACCTCAAGGCCGGCCGCATGCCCGGCACGCTGGCCCATGTGCGCAAGGTGTATGCCGAGCGCGCCCAGGCCATGGGCGACGCGCTGCGCAAGGAGCTGGGCGACGCCATCGACTTCGTGCAACCCCAGGGCGGCCTGTTTGTGTGGGCGCGCCTCACGGGTGCGGGCGGCAAGGTGGCCGATGGCAACGTGCTGGCCAAACGCGCGATTGAAAAGGGCGTGGCCTTTGTGCCCGGCACGCCGTTCTTCTGCGCCAACCCCGACCCCGCCACGCTGCGCCTGTCGTTCGCCACGGCCGATGTGGACAAGATCCGCGAAGGCGTGGCGCGCCTGGGTCAGGCTCTCTGATCCGCCGGTTCGGGCCGTGGGTGCCATGCGGGGTGGGGTTCGCACGCTGGCTTGGCTGGGTCTGGGCGCAGGCCTGGGGCTGTGCAGCGGTGCAGGCGCTCAGATCCCGCAGCAAGCCCCCACGCCCGCCTTTGACTGCCGCGCGGCCGAGAAAACGGTGGAGCACTGGATCTGCGCCAGCGAGCCGCTGATGCAGGCCGACCTGCGACTGACCGAGGCCTATGTAACCGCCCGGGCCAAGCCCGATGGCGACGCGGCACTGGCCACCCTGCGTGCCGCGCAGCTGCGGTGGCTGCGCGAGCGCAATCGCTGCGAGAGCGAGGGCTGTGTCGAGGCCGCCTACGCACGGCGCATCAACGAATTGCAGGCCGCCAACCGCGCGGTGCAGGTGCTGGGTGCCGAGCCGTTTGCGCCGGTGTTCTCGCGCACGCTGCCCCACATCAACGACACGCGCGGGGTGTGGGGCATACCGCTGCGGCGCGCGCAGACCACGGCCTTCCAGGTGGAGCTGTACATCGACCCGGCCGACGCGCGCCCCTGGCAGGGCGGTGGCCCCGGCGTGCGCATGATGTGCTGGCCGCCCGACCGGCGCGAGGGCTATGCGGCCCGGTTCGAATACGCCGCGCGTTCGTGGGGCGATGCATTCCGCCCCGTGGAGCGCGCGGGCCAGCGCGGCTACGTGCTGCTGCGCTTTGTGCTGGGCCGCGATCTGCCGCT
Source organism: Paracidovorax sp. MALMAid1276 (assembly GCF_049198005.1). Lineage (NCBI taxonomy): Bacteria > Pseudomonadati > Pseudomonadota > Betaproteobacteria > Burkholderiales > Comamonadaceae > Paracidovorax > Paracidovorax sp. MALMAid1276. Next base: position 11,176 of record NZ_JBMIRS010000097.1, read on the forward strand.
GAATGAAGACATCGTGTGCCACCTGGCCCTGACCGAATGGCTGCTGGAGCGCCCCAGCCAGCTCCACGTGGTCGAAACCCCGCCGTGACCGTCGGGCACCGCCCACTCACCACCATGACCCACCCCCACACCGACGACATCCTCCAACGCCTGGAGGCGCTGGAGATCAAGGCCAGCTTCACCGAAGACCTGCTGGACCAGCTGAACCTGACCATCTACCAGCAGCAGCAACTCATCGACCAGCTCACGCGCGAGGTGATCCAGCTGCGCCAGCAGGTGCCGGAAAACGCAGCGCAGGGCCCGCGCAATTTGCGCGACGAGATTCCGCCGCACTACTAGTCCACTGAAACCGAGAAAT
>NZ_JBMIRS010000102.1:0-5051 GCF_049198005.1 Paracidovorax sp. MALMAid1276
AGGTGCGCAGCCTGGCCGGGCGCAGCGCGGCCGCCGCCAAGGAGATCAAGGGCCTGATCGGCACCAGCGTGGAGCGCGTGGAGCGCGGAACCGCGCTGGTGGACAAAGCCGGCACGACCATGGCCGAGGTGGTGGCCGCCATCGGCCGCGTGACCGACATCATGGGCGAGATCAGCGCGGCCAGCTCCGAGCAGAGCCAGGGCGTGAGCCAGGTGGGCGAAGCCATCACGCAGATGGACCAGACCACGCAGCAGAACGCAGCGCTGGTGGAGCAAAGTGCCGCAGCGGCCGACAGCTTGAAAACCCAGGCCGGCCAGCTGGTGCAGGCAGTCGCGGTGTTCCGCGTGCCGGACGCCTCCGCGCGGGCACCCGATGCGCCGATGCTCTCAAATAGAGAGCTGCCAGCGCTTGCCAGTTCTTGATTTCAGAGCCTTTTTCTTCGAAACCAAGGCGCATCAAGCGCTACCCGCTCTCAATGTGAGAGCAAATCCTTCAGCGAGTCCACAAACCCGTCCGCATCCACGGCCCGCACGGGTTGGCCGTGGTTGTAGCCATAGGTCACCAGCACCACGGGGCACCCGGCCGCACGCGCCGCCTGCGCGTCGTTGCTCGAATCACCCACCATCAGCGTGCGCGCCGGGGCCGTGCCCAGGGCCTCACAGGTCTTGAGCAGGGGCAGCGGGTCGGGCTTCTTGCGCTCGAAGGCGTCGCCGCCGAACACCACGGAGAAGAAGCTGCCCAGGCCCTTGGCCTTGAGCAGCGGCAGCGCGAATGCCGTGGGCTTGTTGGTGAGGCAGGCCAGGCGCAGACCGGCCGCCTGCAGCGCCTGCAACCCCTGCAACACACCGGGGTACACCTGCGCACACTGACCATTGATGGCGAGGTAGTGCGCCTGGTAGCGGTCCCAGGCGGCTGGGTACAACGCCTCGACCTGATCCGCATCGGCCGGCCGGCCCGGCGATGCCAGCACATGGGCCAGCACGGAGCGCAGCAGATGCTCCGAGCCCTTGCCGACCATGGCCTCGATCCGCTGCGCGCCGATGGCCGGCAGCGCCAGATCGACGAGCATGCGGTTGAGGGCCTCGGCAAAATCCCCGAGCGTGTCCACCATGGTTCCGTCGAGGTCCACAATGGCGGCGTCCAGGCGGGTCGGGTCTATCGGAAGGAAGTTCACGAGTGCGTCGAGGAGTTTGCGAAGACCCCGGATCGTAAGGCTTGGCGCCTCAGGAGCTTACCGCTCGCGTTATCTGTCGGGCAGGCCGGGCCCCTCCCAAAATGCGTCCAAGCGGCCTTTCACCTCGGGCTCCATGGACTCTCGCCCTGTGACCAGGGCCGAATCCAAGGCGGTGTGGGCGGCCGAGGTCGGGAGCTCTCGGCCCAGGATCTTGATCGTCTCTGCCGCTATCGACTGCGCGTGTCCGGCGTTCTGCATCAGGTTGGCCATCGCGGTATCGGCGGTGACATGCGCCTCCCTGGGATGCCAGCAGTCATAGTCGGTCACCATCGCCAGCGTGGCATAGGCCATCTGCGCCTCCCGCGCCAGTTTCGCCTCCGGCATGTTGGTCATGCCGATCACACTGGCGCCCATGCTTCGGTACCAATGAGACTCGGCCATGGTGGAAAACTGTGGACCTTCGATACAGACATAGGTCCCGCCCTTGTGCAGGCGCACCCTGTCGCCCAGCCCGGCGCCCTCCACCGACCGCGCAAGGACTGCGGAGAGGTTCGCGCAGATGGGCTGCGCCAGGGACACGTGCGCCACGGCGCCAGCGCCGAAGAACGTGCTCTCCCTGCGCTTGGTCAAATCGATGAACTGGTCCGGCAGGACCATGTCGAGTGGACGCAGCTCCTCGCGCAGGGATCCCACTGCGGAAAAGGAAACCAGGTACCGCACGCCCAGTTGCCGCATCGCATGGACATTGGCCCTGTAGGGCACTTCGGATGGGATCAGGCGATGGCCCCGGCCGTGCCTGGCCAAGAAGGCCACTGAAATCCCATGCACCTTGCCGGTGACCAGGGCATCGGAGGGCCTGCCATAGGGCGTCTCCAGATCATGCTCCTCGACATCCTGCAGGGCCTCCATGTGGTAAAGGCCACTCCCGCCAATGATCCCTATGAGGGCACGTGTCATGTTGAATCTCCAGGTGGTTGTATGAATGCAGACGACAGGGGTCTGTCGTATTAACGGCCGCATCCATTACAGCGTGACGGCCAGCGGTGTAAGAGCCAGGCGGTGTCGTCCGACCAATCGCCAAGGAACACCCCTTGCAGGAGCGCCAAGTGCCGAAGCCGAATGTCCTGGCGAATTCTCCGCCCCGCATCACCACCACAATGCATCGATTTTCCGCAGGAAAGCGGCCCGCCACCTGCGAAACTCACGGCGCGACTGCCGACATGACCACTCTCGCGTTCAACTTTCAAAGCAGGCGCCGTCATTCCATGGGCGCCCTCCTCCCCGGTCCCCGTGCCCGCAACAGCGACGCATCAAGGGATGGGCCCCATTGCGTCGCCTCCCCGGTGGCGTTGACCACCGCGCGTTGCCTGGGCCCGGTCCGCAATGGCCGGGGGCGCTTGGCTGCACCCTGCAGCGTTCCGGCGAGTCGTGCGGCCACCGATCACCAGGGCACGGAGGCACTGGAGCACAAAGGGAGCGCCCGGATACCCTCCCGTCCATTGGCGAGGAGGCTCCGGCGGCTCCCGCGCATCACATCCCTGCGGCCCAGGATCTCGCCCTTCATTCCCGCCCATGGGTCGGCCCCGCCATGACAAGGCTTGTCTTGGTCGGCGGTGGACACGCGCACCTGTCCGTTCTGGAGGCTCTGGCTGCACGACGCCCCCAGGGGGTCGATGTGACGCTGATCACTCCGTCGCCGCAACTGAACTATTCCGGGATGCTGCCCGGCTGGATCTCAGGCCATTATCCGCAGGCAGCCTGCCAGATCGACTTGAGACCCTTGGTGTCGGCTGCCAAGGGCCAACTTGTTGTCGACAGCGTGGTGGGCATGGACGCCGCCCGGCGCTGCGTTGGCCTCTCCGATGGCAGACATGTGCACTACGACTGGCTTTCCATTGACGCAGGAAGCGAAACGGCAACCTCCTGGCTGGAAGCCCTGGGCGACAAGCTGCTGCCGGTCAAGCCTTTGGATCAGTTCTTCGCCCAGTGGCCTGAAAGGCTGGCCGAGGCGCAAGAGAAAGGCACCTTTCACCTCCTGGTGGTAGGGGGCGGCGCCGCAGGGGTCGAGATCGCACTGGCCACACGGCACGCCTTGCTGCAATCCGGGATCAACGCCACCGTGGAGCTGATCGCTTCCGACACGGGCATTTTGCAAGGACACCATCGGCGCGTGCAGGATCGCGTGCTCGCTCACGCCCGACGTGTGGGCTTGAACGTGCATTTCCAGCGGGCGGTCGGCACGGAAGAAGGCGTTCTGCTCGCAGACGGCCGGGTAATGGCTGCTGACGTGGTGATCGCCGCCACCGGGGCGCGGGCCCCGGTGTGGCTGCAATTGTCCCAACTGTCGCTGGACGCCGGAGGCTACATCCTGGTGAACCAACATCACCGCAGTGTGTCCCACCCCAACGTGTTTGCGGCCGGAGATGTGTGCGCGCGGCCAGACACTCACCTGTCTCGCTCGGGTGTGCATGCCGTCCGCGCAGGCCCTGTGCTCGCCAGCAACTTGCTTGCCGTGCTGGAGAACGGTCCGCTCAGGACCTACACGCCAAAGTCCCGCTCCCTCTACCTGCTCGCATGCGGGCCACGCCATGCGATTGCATCTTGGGGCGCCTGGTCAGCCGAAGGTGGCTGGGTTTGGCACTGGAAAGACTGGATCGACCGGCGCTTCGTACGTCGCTTTGCGCCGCCCGCGCCCGCTCCCAACACCTCCACGCAGGAGAGGTCCCCTTGAGCGAAACAGGCTTGCAGGAGGAGAAACACGTGCCATCCGAACGCATGGGGATCCCTCTGATGGGCCAAGGAACAGCAAATCCACGTGGGATGCGGGAATTCCAGGGGGCGTGTACGGCCCACCCACCTTGTACCCTACTGAGTCGCCAGCTACGGCGCTGCCAGGAATGCATTGAACGAACAGGACGGACATGACGTTTGACAAGTTGAAGGCGGAGGGGATGGAGGCAGCCATCGGAGCGGCATCAATCACCGATCCAGAATTGCTGAAGGCTTTGCGCAGTCAGATGCTGAGGTTTGCGCACTTGCAGCTGGGCGACGAGCAATCCGCCGAGGATGCCGTGCAGGAGGCGCTGATCGGCGCACTGAAGAACGCTGCGTCCTTTCGTGGCCATGCCGCGCTGAAGACGTGGGTTTTTGCCATTCTCAAGAACAAGATCGCGGATTCACTGAGGCAAAAGAAACGGCTCGGCGAGGCCAGCGCACTGATGCAGGAGCGCGACGAGCAGGAAGACCTCCATGAGCTTTTCAATGCCCGGGGGTTCTGGGAGCCGGATGAACGGCCGGCAGCCTGGGGGAATCCGCAGGAAGCCCTGCACCAAGTCCAGTTCTGGAAGGTCTTCGAAGTCTGCCTGGAGGCCCTGCCTGGGCAACAGGCCCGCGTCTTCATGATGCGGGAATACATTGAGCTGGAGTCTGACGAAATCTGCGCTTCGGTCGGCATCTCGACGTCAAACCTGAACGTCATCATGCATCGTGCCCGGCTGCGGCTGCGGGAGTGTTTGGAAAACAATTGGCATCACTCCAAGGGACAACCATGTTGAACTGTCTATCGGCGACCCGACTGGTCTCGCAAGCGCAGGAACGCCGCCTGTCTGTGCCGGAAAAAATGGGGCTCAATGTGCACCTGATGATGTGTTCAAGCTGTCGGAATTTCAGCCACCAGATTTCATTCCTTCGCCAGGCCATGCGGGCATTTGCGCAGGGTGACAACGAGAAGGCCACGGATTGACCGCCATGCCCAACGCAAACACCTCGCGAGTCTTCACGACGCTTGACGGCGCAGCGAGGGCAAGGGCGGTGCATCCGCAGGTCGTCAGACACCCGCAGGAGTCTGTGGGGCACAAGGAGCATCGGCTGCAACGCA